>NZ_CP071719.1:0-276907 GCF_021497025.1 Acaryochloris sp. 'Moss Beach' | reverse complement strand
ACCCTATTAATACACCAGTGCCATGAGTTTCCTCTGCACTTTAGGTGCAGAGTTTTTAAGTTTCCTTAGAAATCTTAGGGGTGTGATGTGCCCAGCCCCAAACGAAAATGGCTAAACAAAGAACACCTAGTTTAACTACGAAGTAAGTCGCTCCGCTGGAATATAAAGGATATAGCATCATAATCCCTCCCTTATGGAACTGAATTTACTTTTTTGATTTTTTGGGTACCTAAATTTATTGCCAACCAGAAAGATGTGAATAAAGAACCTCATTCTCTAGTGAGTTTGATGGCTGTTGATTCCTTGAAAGTCGGGCAACTTCAACTGAACAAGGTGCATGGTGTGTAACATGGTTTCTGACACTATTGTGAGAAGGTGTACTATCACTAGCTGGTTCTTCTCCACCCAAAACAATTAAGTCTGCACGCCAAGATAACGCTAAGTCACAAATTAATTGTCCCGGTTCTCCAATTATGCAGATATAGTCCGCATCTATACGGGCAGCCTTGGCTCTCTCTACACAACCAACTAGACGCCTTAAAATCCTCCTCTCAGAATTGGATTTAGGGAAAATAGACTTTTGAACAGGCATTACATCTGAATTTTTCTGAGTAGATTGTAATTGGTCACTAAGTGTCTTGTTGGAAGGTAAATTTTGATCTTGAGAATTTAGAACATGGAGTAGTTTGAGACTAGACTTATGTTCTTGTGCGATGAGAAATGCTTGTTCGAATACAAACTCACTGGAATCAGAATCATCCATGGCGATCAAGATTCTCTTATTCATCATTACCTCCATCTGTTTTAGTGGTGGAAGGTAGAAAATAGTATTACCTTTTCACCTCACCTTCAAATTACTGATATAGTTTGAAGATCTTGTGAGTGAAATGATCCTACTGGCTCAAATTCTGTAGAGTTATTGACTTAAATTTGATTCCTAAGTAACTTTTTATTTTGGTAGGCTTCAATTTTAATTTATACGCTTGGAAAAAAGACAAACAAATTGCGGAACTGATTATTCACATGCCGTTGATTGATCGGTGAATGTCAAAGTGTTTATGAAATTACCTGCTGATAGTTTAACTATTCATTTAACTTAAAATCTTAAATTCACATCCTAAGTAAGGACCCTCTACAAACTGGCGGTTGTCTTTTTGAACTGAGTCAAAATCTTTTAAGAAAAAAAACACACCATCATTAGTACTTCCTATGATTTTGCCTTTACATCCACGCGAAGGTCCTTTCAGGATTTCGACTGAAGTGCCAAAGGAAATCTTTCTTTGATTACTTAGCATCTTTTGCTCAGTGCTGGCTGATATTAGATGATTTTGGTTGGTTTCTTTCATGGCTAGTGATTGTTTCTTTAAAAAAGACCATCATCTGCTTTTAGATATACAGAAAATATTTCTGAATTTCCAATAGTATTGAATTATAGAAATATACATATATATAACCTAGGTATTTGTCGTAGGCATACAGGGTATCTTTTTGCTTATTCCTTGGTTGAGTTAATCTTAAATTCTGATTCTTATATAGGCTCAAAAGGTGCCATGGAGAATTAGGTGAAGCATAGAAATAGGAAGCAGATGAAAAACATAACGAACATATTTCAAGGAAGAATTTTATCTCTATAACGGAGAATAACTATTATTTTGAGCTAAGGATTCTATGCAAGATCATTAGTGTTCATAACTCTGAATCCCTAAATATTTTTTTTTAGTTTGACATACTTAGCTAATTACACATAATCTTTGAATTGATTAGTATCTAGTCTATTCGAAAAACTTAGAGGTTTTGTGAGATATAGGAGAAATCTGCCACCACTAAAAATATTTATCAGCAGTATAATTATATTTATTAAAATTAAATATAGTATTTAATCCTTCAAATATTGATGATAAATATATCAGTGTCATTTAATAATTAGAGAAGAAAGCTAAAGTTCTTTTTATTCCTATAGCTATCAATTATCAGCAAAGAGAAGCACTATCTATATCTTGATCACTGCTCACTTCGTTCTTGCTTTCTCACAATTACTTCAAGTTTTACAAATATATTTTTATTGTCAATGTGTAACTTATAACAGGCAGAAAGCGATGCTTGTCATAACTGTCTGGTTCATATCGCGAATGCAAGAAAGTTATCGTTAACTTTTCCAGGGAAGTACTAGTTACTGAAAAAAGAATTTTTTTTAAGTTAATGACAGGATGTAATCATGGTATACACAAAAGATTTGATTAAAATACTGGCTGAACAAGAAGAAATACCTAGGGAAATTATTTTAGTTAACCAGCTTGATATTCCTAATCCTAGAGAAGTATCTGATAATCATGTAAGTTCTTCTATTAATTTAGGAATAATAGTAGCGATTTTAGTTGTGATCTTGATTTGCTATTCCCCAAACTTTATTAAGCTATTTCGCAGATCCATAGCATATTTGCGAAAAGATAATTGTAATCATTGCCTAAAGTGTAAGTTTTACAATCGAAATGTATACCTTAGCTGTGCTGTTCACCCAAGAAGAGTCCTAACAAGTGATGCACTAAACTGTCAAGACTTTCATTCAAAATAGTGGCGCTAATAGTTTTAGTAACCTCGCATTTTCTACCTCAAATATAAAATAGGAAGTAAGCTGATCAAAGCTAGAATACTTTGTAAAATGAGGCTTGATTTCCCTACTTTCCAATCACCAATACCCAATGTGTATACACCTTTCGCGATACTATTACTAGCGGCAGCTATTAAAATAGCGATCGCACTAACGTTTAGCGCAGTAGACTGACCAGCAGATTGGGTGATACCCATAACGAAAGGATCTACATCCGCGAACCCCAAAATACCAGCTAGAGTGTAGATGCCCGCTTGACCCAAAACCTCAATTGCGTAGTGTGTCAAAACTAACAACATCACAAATATCCCTGCAAAGAGTAACGCAAATCTCAGCTCAAGTGGATTTTGAGTTGTTCCTCGGACTGAGTAAACCTTAGTTGAGCGACCTGCAAATATTAACCATATTCCACCCCCTAAAATAGCGATGCTTGCCACGATACTCATAGGTCCCCATAGGAGTGCTGCAAGAGACTTATTGAAGATACCCGTTAAAACGATCAAGCGGCAATACATCATCCCTGAGGCGATGAGAATTGCTCCTGCATACCTTCTTGGCAGAGGATCTGAGGTGGATTGTTTTGCAAGGGCCACGGTTGTAACGGTTGAAGAATAAGCTCCACCGATCAACGCAATAATAATCAGAGTCCCTCTCCCCTGAAATGCACGCTGCAACAGATAGCTGGCATAGGAGATGCCGCTTACAGCAATGACGACTAACCAAGTCTTAAAGGGATTGAGTTGAAACTCACCATAGGCTTGATTAGGCAGAACTGGCAAGATCACAAATGTCAGTAGTAAAAACTTGGTTAATGTAAGAATATCTTCTGAAGAAAATTGGGTAGCCAACTTTTCTAAAACAGACTTTAATTCCAATAAAAATAAACTGGTAATTGCTAAGGTTGCGGCTTCCCAGTAGTGACCAAAGTAGACGAGTGCACCCACCAAATAGGTTGCCAAGCAAGCAATTTCTGAAGTTACCCCTGCATTTTCTACTGTTTGCAACTTATGCCAATACGAAAGAGCCATCAGACCAGCAATGGCTAGAAAACCCATTCCCAATGCGATACTTTGACCGTTCGACAAAAAGGCGATGCAATACCCTACTAATCCAATCATTGGGTAGGTACGAACCCCACCAAAAGCATAGCGACCTGTTTGAGAATGATGTCCTTCTCGCTCCAATCCAATTAGAAAAGATAAGAATAAGACCCATAGCAGCTTAAAAACATTGCTCTGAGGGATGAATTTTAGATTTTGAGTGTCCATACTTCTCATTGAAGTATCAGTGGTCGTTTATAGGTCTATCGTTCAGGTAGAGAAGGGGGTTCTCTATTCGGGTCTTCAATACTGGTGATGGCTAAGATTTCTGGTTGATATATGCGGATTGTGACAGTAATTTTTTGAGTCTCTGCCTTCATATCTTTAATAACGCTAGATTGATAACTTGCAGCTTCTGTCGAAGTTTTGAAAGGGCCATAGTAGAGGGTGCTTTGTTGTTCTAGCGCCACAATTTCAATCCACCAAAAGGGAGCTTGTTTTTGGGAATAAATCCAAAGCATACCTAGTTTATAAAAGGCAAAGACTATCAGAGTGAGAACAAGAATCATTTGCGCTTAGGGGGCTTATGGGACCTTTTATCCCCCATTCAACTCTTTGTATAAGGCACGCGACCTAGTTATCTTTGACACTTTTGGAATGGCCAAGCGATCGCATATAATCTTCGCCGTCAAAGTAGCACTGGCCATTTCATAGGTATGAACCTCCAACTCAGCGTCGGGATAGGTTTCAAAAACTAAGTGATCACCTGGTAATACAGTCCGCTCGAGGAAGACGTGGGGAATATTGACAATTCGGATAATTTGGGTTCGCTGCATCTCATTGACATAACGACACATCACTTTCTCAGGCAGTTCTGTAATATCAGGACACCTATCTAGTACGCCAGTTGATGCGGATGACATGATGACTCACTCCATCTATGTGGGCACTTTTTCCTTCCGTTCCATCTCTATGGATGATTACCGATATTCCAAAGATTAAGGAATAATTATGTGAAAACCATGAAGATCAGCCAACGAATACTGGCCAAATCGGACATTGAAGGGAATCCTAATGTCGTAACATCAGATAAAAAAATCAGTCACCGAACTCTTTCCTTTCTCAACCAGCATTCGCTAAATCCTTTGTTGTGGCCTGAGATTGCTCCGCAATAATGCACTCCGTGGTCAGAACCATACCCGCAATGGAAGCGGCATTTCGCAACCCAGCACTAGTCACCTTAGCTGGATCGACAATCCCGGCAGTAAACATATCCACATACTGGTTGTTCAAGGCATCATAGCCCGTGTTGAACGGTAAAGTCTTAACCTGCTCTACAACCACCCCACCATTCAGACCCGCGTTCTCAACAATCTGTCTCAATGGAGCAGAGAGGGAACGGACTAGAATCATGGCTCCGATCAGTTCATCACCAATCAAATGTTCAGCAGACCAGTCCTCAAGTTGAGGGGCAAGATGCACGAGCGTAGTACCACCACCCGGAACAATGCCTTCTTCAACAGCGGCTTGAGTGGCATTAATCGCATCTTCTAGTTTTAACTTACGGTCCTTCATTTCTGTTTCAGTGGCGGCCCCAACCTTGATTAGCGCTACCCCACCAGAAAGCTGAGCTAGACGCTCATGCAGTTTTTCCTTTTCAAAGGATGAGTCTGTCTCATCTATCAGGCGATGAATTTGCTTACAACGCGCTTTGACAGCAGCTTCATTGCTTTCCGAAATGAGGGTGGTATGGTCCTTAGTGATGACCACTTGGCGAGCACGGCCCATCATTTCTAGGGTGGCGTTTTCTAAGGTCAGCCCAGTATCTTCACTGATAACTTGTCCTCCAGTGAGTACCGCAATGTCAGCTAACAGATCCTTGCGGCGATCGCCAAATCCAGGTGCCTTGACCGCAGCCACCCTGAGAGTACCTCGTAATTGATTAAGGACAAGGGTTGCTAAGGCTTCTTTTTCAATATCTTCAGCAATTGTCACAAGAGGTTTACCCGTTTGTGTAACTTTTTCCAGAATGGGCAGTAAGGCATTCACTAAGGTGATCTTTTTATCCGTTAGTAATAGGTAGGCATCATCCAGTGTCGTCACCATTCGCTCGGCATCCGTTACGAAGTAAGGTGAAATATACCCCTTGTCAAACCGCATCCCTTCCGTGACTTCGACTTCGGTCTGAATTGATTGGCCTTCTTCCAAAGAAATCACCCCTTGCTGGCCCACTTTTGCCATGGCGGCTGCAATCATTTGCCCCACAGTTTCATCATTGCCCGCAGCAATGGTCCCAACCTGTGAGATCGCATTGGAATCTTTCACAGGTAGTGCATGTTCAGCAATCTGATCCAACAAAAATTGGGTGGCCTGGTCGATGCCCCGTCGGATTGCCATTGGATTGGCTCCAGCTGCGACATTGCGCAACCCTTCTTTTACCATTGCATGGCTTAAAACAACTGCAGTAGTGGTGCCATCCCCTGCCGCATCATTGGTTTTGGCTGCAACTTGGCGCAACAAGGCCACGCCTGTATTGGCTAAAGGGTTGTCTAGCTCAATTTCCTTGGCAATGGTGATGCCATCATTCACAATTTGCGGGGGACCAAATTTCTGCTCAAGGACGACATTGCGACCCCTAGGTCCTAAGGTCACTGACACTGCTTCAGTCAGCAGATCGATCCCTTGCTCTAAGGCATGGCGAGCCGCTGAATCGTATTGAATTGACTTAGCCATTATTCCTTATCTCCAACACGTTGATTCCCTATGTGACAATCGCGAGAATATCTTGGGCCTTGGTCAACACATAGTCTTCATTGCCCAGATTGATATCCGTTCCGCTGTATTTGGCATATAGCACCTGATCGCCGACCTGAATGTCGATGGGGGCATAGGAGCCATTCCCAGACCTCAGACCAGGCCCAACACTAACCACCTCTCCCACTTGAGGTTTC
This sequence comes from Acaryochloris sp. 'Moss Beach', assembly GCF_021497025.1. Taxonomy (NCBI): domain Bacteria; kingdom Bacillati; phylum Cyanobacteriota; class Cyanophyceae; order Acaryochloridales; family Acaryochloridaceae; genus Acaryochloris; species Acaryochloris sp. 'Moss Beach'. The sequence continues at coordinate 270,308 of NZ_CP071719.1, read as the reverse complement.
TCTTGAGCTGTATCGGGCATTAAGATGCCACCGGGCGTTTTCTCCGCCGCCTGATTCACTTTGAGAAAAACACGGTCTCCTAAGGGACGAACCGTAGAAACGTTGAGGGTAAGAGTGGTCATAACCGATCCTCCAATAAGTTAACGGGGACAGTTCATCAGGGTTAGCGAGCAGCATATCTATAATGGATAGGTATTCAGATTGTGATAAACCTTTAAAGTTTTTTCTGACTCAAAATTTCTTTCCAAGCTTTTTCTAGAGCAGTTTGGGCTAGATTGAGGTTACGATTAAACCCATGCTGCAAACTAGCCCATTGGTCGTGAAGAAACTCTGTTGCTTCGGCCAAATGGCGCTGATCATACTCATTTGTGGAAGCAAGGTCTTCGCTAACTTGCTGAATCTTGATCTGAAGCTTGTCTGGCCCGTCATTTAGAGAGAACAAACGCTGTAGGCGATCTGTTATTTCATGAATGAGAAATTTCACCTGGTCAGATTTTTCACAGATAAAGTCCTTTGACCCTTCTAACTCAGGTTTGAGTAAGTTTCTTGCTCCTTCTGGAATAATGAGGGCTTCAGGTGTGTATTTCTCTATATCCCCCGGGAGGAGGATTGCTCGCTCTCCAAGGTAAATTGCAATCTCTCCTGCCAAGATATACGCGACTATTTCCCCTGTATGCCAGTCGAACAGAAAATCTTCTACCCATCCCAACGTTTCTCCGATCTTAGTTCGGACTGGGAGTTGATATCCATGATGGAGGTGGGGTGGGGCTGCTACCAGGAGAGGACGATCAACCGATATAGTTCCTCTACCCACGCTAGCAACTTGATTAAGAGACCAATACCGCTGGCGACTGGATAGATATGTGACATATCCAGACTCGTCCAGCCAGATCTCTTCCACATTTCCCAAGTGAGAATTTGTGGTGTTCCCAACCGCAGATAATCCGACCACTTGACTGTAACGGATAATATTGAACATGGGTGTATCTATAATCCTTCAGGAAATAGCAACTGTAATGTTTCAGCGATGGTGTGCCCATTCAATTGAATTTTTAAGATCTCCGATCGCTTTCCATGTTGAAAGCCTGTGAGAAGATCCCTCATCAATCAAGACATCCTGAATTCCCATAACTGAATGGCGATAAAATGCTTGACTTCAAGTGCTATGCGCTCAGAAAGAGGAGTTAGGACTGATCTTGAGAGCCCATTGAAATCGTCTCTAGCTATGAGATTAAAGTGAGAAGTTGAAGACAATGTGAGGGAATGAGATTGTTGCTATTTGGTGCTTGTGACCTTCACAATTTTCACAATATCCCACTCTAGATTGAGTGCTAGACGCCTTAAACCGTAAAGCATTTAGCATTCATCATAGGAGTTAGCATGCAGTATCAACATGTGACAATTTCCCGCCAAGGTGGATCGGATGTTTTTGAGATGGTCATGGATGAACGGCCTGAACCTCGCGCAGGAGAAGTGGGAGTGCGGGTACTAGCAACTGGTGTGGCCTTTACAGACGTTCTGATCCGCGAAGGACTCTATCCGGGTTTACCCAAAGTACCCTTTACCCCAGGCTATGAAGTGGTGGGGATTGTTGATCAGCTTGGCCCAGGGGTCGCTGGGCTGGACATCGGTCAACGGATTGCAGCCCTGACTGTAGTGGGTGGATATAGTGAGTACATTTGTCTACCCGAACACGAATGTGTTTCGGTACCAGCGGAGGTGGATGTTGCAGAGGCTGTCGGTCTAGTTTTGCAGTACGTGACAGCCTATCAGCTACTGCACCGAATCGCTAAGGTTCAACCCGGCGATCTCATCTTGATTCACGGTGCTGCGGGCGGTGTTGGAACTGCGCTCCTGGAGTTAGGTCACCTCGCGGGCTTAAAGATGTATGGTACGGACTCCGCATCGAAACATGATCTCATTGCCAATTTGGGTGCCACTCCGATTGATTATCAGCAGCAAGACTTCCAACAGCAGATTCGTCGTCTCACGCCCAATGGAATGGATGTGGTCTTTGATGCCATTGGGGGGCGTCATTTACTGGGGTCATACCAAACTTTAGCGCCTGGGGGACAACTCATTAGCTATGGGTTTTCCTCAGCTCTATCAGCACAATGGGGAAGGCTGTTGATAGTAGGAGGGAGTATGGGCCTTCTGACTCTGTTAAACATCTGGCCGGATCGTCGTAGGGCAGTTTTTTACAACATTGCTGATTTAAAGCGGCGTCAGCCAAATTGGTTCCGAGATGACTTAATGAGCCTTCTAGATCTACTGGTGGATGGCTCTATCCAGCCTATCATTGCCGATCGCCTACTCTTAACAGACGCAGCGGCGGCCCATGACTTACTGGATCATGCGGCAGTGAGAGGTCAGTTAGTCTTACTGTGTAATGAAACATTCCAGGCGAACTCATCCAAGCCAGAGAGCAAATCCTTACCCGTAGAACACCCATCTGCTCTAGGTTAAAGCCGGTATTCCTATGGTCGAGAGCAGTCGTCTCTTGACAAGTATATTTTTTTGACTGTTAGGGAGGTTGTTTTGTCCCTTAGGCTCGCAATTTTATTGGCTCTAGCCCTTTTGATCGTTCTGCATTTTGGGTCCGCTTGGCAGTTTCACCGCTCAATTGATCAACAAGTCCTAACCTTGAGAATGCTTACCGGTGATGAACAGGTCGTTCAACCCCCTAGGTTGATTTGTGCATTGGCAATGAGATCCCATCGCCCAGACACAGACAAAGGGCCATCTCAGTATTGTCCCACCACTATTCAGATTCACCAAACAGGTGAAATGCGTTTGTCTGAGCAGGGGCAGTGGCTACCTTTTTCGGCCACTCAAGACTTCTCGATTCGACAACCAGGGTTTGTGTGGCGAGCCACCTTTCGGCTTGCGCCCTTTATTCATATCGAAGTAGTGGACAGTTATGTCCAAGGCAAAGGCAGGCTGGAAGGAAGGCTGTTGGGTTCGGTTCCCCTTTTAAGGGCGGCAGGATCGAGTACAGATAAAGGGGAGCTAATGCGGTGCCTGGCGGAACTGATCTTTTTCCCAGCCGCGTTTCTGAATAATTCAGCGTTACATTGGCACGAACTGAATGAGTTCACGGTAGAAGTTAAAGGTGAACCGGACGTAGGAGTCCATTACAATTTCGATCCTAACGGTGACCTCGTCGATATCACTGCACCGAATCGACCCCGAATGGTTGCAGGACAAGCCGTTGAAACCCCCTGGAGTTGTACGGTATCCGATTATAGGACATTGAGTGGGTACGATATTCCGACCTTTGGTCAAGTGAGCTGGCAATTGGAAGACGGCCCCTTTACCTATTGGCGGGGACGCATTACCCATCTTGAGACGGATCCAGACAATCAATCACTCTTCCAGGCTGAAGTTTGATCCGGTCTTTGTTCAGCCTGGAATCTTGGCTGAAGTACTTGCCATGGTTTAGATATGGCATGGCAGATAGACCTTGGCCAGATATTCGCACCGATTCCTTGGTGATGGAAGGGCTGAAGGTGTAGCTTATCACTGTTTCTCCTTTATGGAACCTCTGTAGTGGCCTGAAGGTAAGTCAGAGATTGGATTATCGACCTCACAAGATTACCAAGACTATTTTCTACTGTAGAAATGAGGATAAATGGAGAATCTCGCCATGGGACAATCTTTTTTGCCAGTTTATCGGATTTTATTAGAAGAATAGGAGTGCGATAAATGCAAATCCCCTCCGATTTAAGACTGTTTTTTCACCCTGACTATCCGGAATGGGTCACGGTATTGAGCTGGTTATTGATGGCGTTGTTCTTATTGTTGAGCTTTGCCATAATGCTCGGTCGAACCGAGTCTGAATCAGACTTCCTAGATCGATATTAGTCATGGGCTGACACTCGATCGTGTAATCCGACACTTTCAAATCAGCTTAAGTCAGTAACGCGAACAGGTGATCGATATGTTTACAACCATCAGATCGAATAAAGACGCTCTTGGGGCCTATTTGACCCGTATGGGTGAATACTCGCTGTTGACCCATGCAGAAGAAGTGACATTAGGCCAACAAATTCAATCATCCCTACATCCACCGCATGGGATTTCCCAGGCTGAATTAGACCAGATACAGCAACTGGGGCAGCGGGCAAAACACAGGATGATTTGTGCCAATCTGCGGTTAGTGGTCACGATCGCTAAGAAATATCAAAAACGGGGAATGGATTTAATTGATCTAATTCAAGAAGGGAGTTTGGGGCTAGAGCGAGCGGTAGAGAAATTTGATCCTGTTAAGGGATATCGATTTAGCACCTATGCTTACTGGTGGATTCGCCAATCTATTACTCGTGCGATCGCAATGCAGTCCCATACCATTCGTTTACCCGTGTATATGACGGAAAAGCTCAACCGAATCAAACGAGTGCGTCGAGAGCTATCCCAAACCCTTGGGCACACACCAACTCACCAGGAAATGGTTTCAGAATTAGGCATCACATTGGAGCAACTGCAGAAGACCTTACAAGCCGCCCGGGTATCCAATCCTGAATCCCTGAATATCCGCATGGGAAAGGATCGAGACACGGAGTTAGGAGACTTAATAGAAGATCTGCAAATGCTCAGCCCGAGTGAAGTGGTGGAACAGGATTTTTTTCGAAATGCTTTATGGTCGGCACTAGCTCAGCTCAATGACAACGAGCGAACAGTTCTTATCCTCCGTTATGGCCTAGAAGATGGGCGAGAACGTTCACTCTACCAGGTGAGTCAGCAAATGGGGATCAGTCGGGAATGGGTAAGACATCTAGAAAAATCAGCAAAATCAAAGCTTCTAAAATTTGGCAATCTGCAAGATTTCATAGCTGCATAGATGAGGGTTCAAAAAGGACATGCATCTGCATCCAGACAGTGTTGTCCTCCCAACTGGGCTTTAGCCTGCTGATAGTCCTCCAAATGAATGGAGACCGGATCAACCCGCCAAATCTCTTGGCAATATTCCCGAATGGCCCGATCTGAAGAGAACCGCCCAATCCGAGCGACATTACGAATGGTCGTTCTGGTCCAGGTATCTTGATCTTGAAATGCCTGTCCCACCTGATCTTGGCAATCAATATAAGACTGATAGTCTGCGAGTAAGCAATAGGAATCTGCTTGCAGAAGTTGATCCACTAGGGGTTGAAATAGCGCCCGATTCCCATGGGAAAAATATCCAGAGGCTACGAGGTCGATCGCTTCTTTCAGGGTTGAATTGGTATTGTAGTAAGTCCGAGGGCAGTATCCTTGTGACTTAAAGTTGACAATATCTTCAGTGGTCAACCCAAATAGGAAAAAATTGTCGGCTCCCACTGCCGCTCGAATTTCAATATTGGCCCCATCGAGGGTGCCAATGGTTAAAGCGCCATTCATCGAGAACTTCATATTGCCCGTGCCGGAGGCTTCTTTCCCTGCAGTGGAAATCTGCTCTGACAAGTCAGCAGCGGGATAAATCCGCTGACTGTTTGTGACATTGAAGTCAGGTAGAAAGACCACTTTGATGCGATCGCAGATGTCAGGATCATGATTCACCACTTCTCCCACCGACGTGATCAGCTTAATGATTAGCTTGGCCATCTGATAGCCGGGAGCAGCCTTGCCCCCAAAGATAAAAGTGCGGGGTGGAAACGCGAGTTGGGGGTTGTGCTTGATGCGGTTATAGAGGGTAATGATATGGAGCACATTGAGATGTTGGCGCTTGTATTCATGAATGCGCTTGGCCTGGATATCAAAGATAGATTCGGGATTCAGGGTCAGTCCTTGGTGAGCCTGAATATAGTCTGCTAGATCCTGTTTGACGGCTCGTTTTACCTGTCGCCAGTCTTGGCGGAACGCTGGATCGTCAGCTAAAGATTCTAACTGTTGGAGATCGTCCAGTTTTTTCATCCAAGATGCACCAATCTCTCGGGTAATCAACTGAGTTAGCTTCGGGTTAATTAAGACCATCCACCGACGCGGAGTTACTCCATTGGTAATATTTCTGAACTTATGGGGCCACAGGTCATAGAAATCTTTCATGACCCCTTTTTTTCAGGAGTTCTGTATGCAAAGCTGCCACCCCATTGATGGCGTGACTCCCGACACAGGCCAGGTGAGCCATGCGAATTCGTTTGTTCCCGCTTTCTTCAATGAGGGATAAGCGGGCGAGTTTATCTGAGTTGCCTAGGTATTTAAGCCGCACCTGATCGAGAAACCGCTGATTAATTTCGTAAATAATTTCCAAATGCCGAGGCAGGAGATGACCTAATAGATTCAAAGGCCAGGTCTCCAAAGCTTCGGGAAGGAGGGTGTGATTGGTGTAAGCGAAGGATTGATGGGTGATGTCCCAAGCCTTCTGCCAATCGAGCAGATACTCATCCACCAACAACCGCATGAGTTCTGCAACCCCAATAGCTGGATGCGTATCGTTGAGTTGAATCACAAATTTCTCATGAAACGTCTCGATTGGGTCGTCCCGCAACAGATGAATTTTTAGTAAATTTTGGAGAGAGCAGGAAACGAAAAAGTATTGTTGTTCAAGACGCAGTTGCTTCCCTTGGATAGGTTCATCATTGGGATAGAGGACTTTGGTAAGATTTTCAGAAATAATTTTGGCATCGACGGCTCCGTAATAGTCCCCGTCATTAAAGGCTTGAAAATCGAAGGACTCTGGGGCTTCTGCCTTCCATAGCCGCAGCGTACTCGTGGTGTTCACGCGATAACCGGAAATGGGGGTGTCATAGGGAACTCCATTTACCACTTGGTGAGGAATCCAACGCACTCGGTAGCTGCCTTGATCATCGGTGTAGGGTTCTGTATAGCCCCCAAACTTGACCTCCACTGCATTCTCTGGACGAGGAATTTCCCAGGGGTTCCCCAGACGTAACCATTTATCCGTAATTTCCACCTGCCAACCATCCCGGATTTCCTGGTCAAAAATGCCGTACTCATACCGAATGCCATAGCCAATCGCTGGAATTTCCAGGGTAGCTAGGGAGTCCATATAGCAGGCGGCTAAACGACCGAGTCCCCCCATTCCCCAATCCCGGTTCTTCTTCTTGCGCCAAAATGGATCTCAGATCTAATCCCGAGGATTCCACCGCTTGTTGGACTTGATCATAGATACCGAGATTAACCAGGTTATTTTCTAAGTGAGGGCCTGGTAAATATTCAGCAGAGAGATAACAAACCACCTTGACATCCTGTTCACGGTAGGTTTTGACGGTGTTAATCCAGCGATGCAGTAATCGATCGCGCACCGTATAGGCGACGGCCATGTAGTAGTCATATAGGGTGGCAATTTCTGGGAATTTACCTTGGATGTAATAGAGATTATCTGCGATCGCACGCTGTAGCGTTTCAGAACTCAGTCCTGTTCGGTCGTCCTCAATACAAAATGAATCACAAATTTCAGTAATGTTCTCAGGAGAGAGCTCCGAGAGATGAAAGGAGTTGTTCTCTTCATTGAAAGAGCGTTTCTTAAATGGTTCAGACATGAAAAATTGACGGCATCACGACAATAAAACCTATTTGTTACAGACTGTTCTGGACGAGTGGATTCATTCAACATCTATGCAAGGCAATACCTTGAGCAAAACGATTTCCCATTAACCTTGATGCCAGAGTATAGATACTGAACAAATCGCAATCTTGGTTTGATAGAAGACAGTAATAAACGATTCTCTCCACATTCCACCTAAAAAAATTGAACTGGTGGGAAGTTGGAATCTGTTAATTTCACACGGCTAAGAATGTCAAAACATTAAGTGAGAATGTTGAAGAAATTGTGACGAGAATATATTCCAGTCCATTCAGATTGAGCACATTACATTTGGTAGGATAGTCCTCAAGTTTTGGATAATCAGATGTTAAAAGCTGATGCCTGACAAGCTGCTTCTCCTCTTCCATCCCTTGGTTGAGTCATTCTACCCCTCAGATCCTGGCATCAAAGGTACAGTAGGCTGATGTATTGCGATTTATACTTCCCTCGCTAAATAAAATTGGATGGCTTTTACAATGAATCTAGATATCCGTTAGGCAAATACGTATGATTAAGCAGAAAATCATGACGTTTCCTGTCGAATCAGCCCTGGATGTACAACCGCTTATTGCTGGGCCTGATACTCCCTTAATTGAAGTCATTGGTCTAACGAGTCAAACTAATTCACAATGCCATTTACTAACAGGAGAGGTTAACCTTTCAACTCCTCAAAACCTAGGATTCGAACAAAAGGGTTGTGTTCTAATTGTCGAGAATTCACATTTGGTCGGCATCCTCACGGAACGAGACATTGTTCGGTTAATAGCCGAAAATCGCTCATTGGACAAACTCACTGCTCAAGCAGTGATGTCTCAGCCCGTAGTAACGATAATCGATGAAGGGCATTTGACAGTGTTTACAGCTTTAGAGCTGATGAACCGTCAAAAAATTCGCCATTTGCCTGTACTGGATCAACACGGGCAGATTAAGGGACTACTGACTCCTCGTCGAATTCGGAATTTTCTGCAACCCTCCGATTTACTCAAAGTTCGTCGAGTTCATGAAGTGATGATCACAGACGTGGTTTATGCGTTGTCTGAGGATTCACTATTGCAGATTACCCAGTTAATGAACCAACGGCATGTCAGCTGTGTCGTCATCATTGCACCTGCTACTCATAACACTGAAAGTCCCTGTCCTAAAGGGATTATTACAGAGAGAGACATTGTCCAGTTTCAGCGGTTAGAGCTGGATTTTGCCCAGACTCAAGCTCAAGAAGTAATGAGTACCCCCCTTTCCCTCGTTGGCCCAAATGACTCACTGTGGGCCGTACATCAGAAAATGCAGCACCAGAAAGTGCGTCGGTTAGTTGTAGCGGATTCACAAGGGTCATTGCGGGGCATTGTCACCCAGAGTAGTTTACTCCCCGTAAACCCTTCTGAAATTTATGAATTCGTGGAGCAGCAGCAGCAGCTCATCAAACAACTGGAGACCCAAAACCATCTGCTACTTCAACAACGTAACCAAGAACTGGAGCAGCTTATTCAAGATCGAACATCGAAATTAGAGCGCCGGGATCTCATGCGGCACCATCTGGCTAAAGGTCTGGCAACATCTACTGGCAAGGATTTCTTTCAATCTCTTGTGATGCATCTTAATCAAGCACTTCCTGCTGATTTCGTTTATATTGGACAACTTGTTGAGTCTGAGGGGCAAGCAACGATTCGCACCCTCGCTGTGGCAAAGGAAGGGCAGCTCCAATCCAACTTTGAATATGCCCTAGCTGGGATGCCCTGTGAGGAGGTTGTTGATCAACAATCATGTGTATACCACCAAGGGGTTTCAGCGGTTTTTCCCCATGATCAGATACTCAGAAACTTATGTATAAAAGGATATTTGGGAACTCCCCTCATGTCTAGTTCAAAGCAAGTCGTGGGATTAATCGTTGTTCTATGCCACCAGCCCCTTGAAGATCTGGAGTTTATAGAAGAGGTGCTGACGATTCTGGCCCAGCGAACCACAGCAGAGCTTGAGCGCCAAACCGCAGAAACTGATCGCAATCGCTTCCTTACAGTCTCTTTGGACCTACACTGTATTGCGGGCTTTGATGGCTACTTCAAAACGGTCAATCCCTCTTTTGTCCGCATTTTAGGGTATTCAATTAAAGAACTTCTGGCTCAGCCTTTCCTCAACTTTGTTCACCCCGAGGATCGGGATGCCACTGTTAGGGAATTAGAGCAGTTGGAAATGGGTACGAATACCATTGCCTTTGAGAATCGATATCGTTGCCATGATGGTTCCTATCGTTGGTTTCTCTGGTCAGCCACTCCCTATCTCCAGCAGCAACAGATTTATGCTAGTGCTCGTGATATCACTGCTCGAAAGGAAATTGAGCAAGTTTTAGCCTTGAGAGCCAGACAACAGACTTCAGTAGCTCACTTGGGAGCATTAGCCTTAGCAAATCGAGATCTCGATGATTTGATGAATGAAATTGTCAGAGTCATCTCTCAGACTTTGGAGGTGGAATATTGCAAAGTACTTCAATTACTCCCCGATGGTGAATCTTTATTGCTGAAGGCCGGGGTTGGATGGCAACCTGGGCTGGTGGGTCAAACGATCATTGGGACTGAGCGAGAGTCCCAAGCCGGATACACATTGCGGAGTACGAGGCCGGTCATTGTTGACAACTTGGAGACTGAAACGCGGTTTAGCGGACCACCCTTGTTACGAGATCACAAGGTTGTCAGTGGGATGAGTGTCATTATTCAAGGGCAACATCAAACTTACGGGGTCATAGGTGCTCATACGATTTACCATCGTCTCTTTAATGAGAACGATATTGACTTTCTCCAAGCAGTGGCCAATCTGTTGGCACAAACGATGGACCGGCACCAAATCGATCAAGTATTGAGACAAAACGAACTAGAATATCGAACTTTGGCAGAAAACCTACCGGGAATTATTTATCGAGTCTTTCCTGAAGACCATAACCGAACGGTGTTTCTGAATGATCAGTGCAAAACATTGACGGGTAATGATTCTATCAACCTTTCAGTGGGAGAAGTTTGCTCCATTGACCCGATGATTGTGCCAGAAGATCGGTCTCAAGTGGTTACAACCGTGCAAGAAGCGGTCTCTTGCTTGAAGCCGTTTCAAGTGGAGTATCGAATCAAGGATAAACAGGATCAGATTCGGTACTTTTGGGAGAAAGGACAACCCATTCCAGCCCAAAATGGTCAACCACTTCACATTGATGGCGTCATTTTTGATGTGACGGATCGCAAACAAGCTGAAGCTGCACAACAAGAAAGTCAACAGCGTCTGAATAGTATTCTTGAGTCGCTTCAAGATGTCGTTTGGTCTGTGAGTGCAGACTCATATGAATTGTTGTATCTTAGTCCAGCTGCAGAAGAGGTGTATGGACGTTCCATTTCAGAATTTTTTGATAATTCACAACTCTGGTTGCACGTTGTTCATCCACAGGATCAGGAAAAGGTCAGGTCTTTTTCTGATCAGCTACTCAAGACGGGCAATAAAGAATTGGAATACCGTATTGTCCGTCCAGATGGCTCAATCCGATGGTTGTTGGATCGAGGCTGGGTGATTAAAGATGCTGAAGGGATGGTCCTGCGATTGGATGGCGTGGCGACGGATATTACGGAACGCCAGCAATCACAAGATCAAATATCAGAACTAGCAGCGCTATTGGATGTCGCCACTGATGCCATTCTGGTCCGGGGACTTGACGGTCGGATTCAATACTGGAACAAAGGTGCAACTGCTCTATATGGCTGGACTCAGAAGGAATCGCTCAGTCAAGATGTAGACCAATTACTAGATATAACAAATGAGGAAGCAGCAGAGATTGAACAATATGTGAGGAAGCAGGGAAAGTGGCAAGGCGAACAACAACATGTGACTAAATCAGGGGACGTAATCACGGTGATGAGCCGATGGACGTTAGTCCAAGATAGTTTAGGAAATTCCAAAGCCATACTCATTGTCAATACCGATGTCACTCAAGCAAAAAAACTTGAAAAACAATTTTTACGAGCTCAGCGACTGGAGAGTATTGGTTCACTTGCCAGTGGGATTGCTCACGACCTCAATAACATTCTGACACCTATCTATGGTGTGGCCCAGCTTTTACCCCTGCAACTTCCCAATGCAAGTGAACAAATTCAGCATCAGTTTGAGATTTTACAAGCCTGTGCGCAACGGGGGTCAAAACTCATTACCCAAGTGCTTTCATTTTCCAGAGGCGCAGACGGGGAACGCGCGATTCTCTACATCAAACCTTTACTGAGTGAGCTTAGAGATTTCGCCCTTAAGACGTTTCCTAAATCCATTGAAATATCCATGCAGATCTCTGAAGATCTTTGGTCGATTCATGCAGATGCAACCCAAGTCCATCAAGTCTTTATGAACTTACTCGTAAATGCTCGTGATGCGATGCCAGATGGCGGTTTTTTGTCTGTCCACGCAATGAACCTTACTCTAGATGAAACCCTTGCAGCAGACTATCTCAATGCCCAAACTGGCCCATACATTTTGGTCACCATTACAGATACTGGAATTGGCATTCCTCCTAAACTACAGGAACAGATATTCGAACCCTTCTTCACCACCAAGGAGCCTGAAGGAGGAACCGGGTTAGGGCTCTCGACGGTCAACAAGATTATTCAAAGCCATCATGGATTTATCACCGTCTACAGTGAAGTCGGTCAAGGCTCTCAATTCAAAATCTACCTCCCTGCTGTTGAATCAACAGCTAGAGTTGAGAAAGAACATTTAGACTGTCCTAACGGTCAGGGAGAAATCGTTTTAGTCGTTGATGATGAAGCTCCGATTCGGGAAGTGGCCCAGAGTATGTTGTTAAAACACAACTATCAGGTAATGACTGCGGCTGATGGTATTGATGCCATTGCTCAGTTTGCTCAACATCATACAGAGATTGATGTTGTATTAATGGATATGCAGATGCCAACACTCAGTGGAGAAACAACCATTCAGGCGCTGCGAAAAATCAATCCTCAGCTTAAGGTCATCGTAACCAGTGGCCTCCTGGTTGATGAGACGTTTGCGTTATCCCTTGGACAGTGTGTTAGAGCCTTTCTTCAGAAACCTTTTTCTTCAGATACCTTGCTCAGAATGTTACAGAATATCCTTCAAAATAAGTCACAGGATACAGATATTAAAGCTCTTGCAAATAATAGTGACTAGTGCATCGTTAAGACTTGATTTTAGGGTAAGTATGTCTGGTAAGTATTATTATGCAAGCCTTCTGGAGATCGCCTACCCTAATTTTTTAGCTTGACGCTGCACTAGAAGAAATTTTCAGAAGAGGAGGTTGAGGTGGCACAGGATCCGCTACCAGTCGGTAATTTACCTACACATCTATTGGCCCACTTTCTCTCTCAAACCCCCCATTCATGATCCTCAAGTCCTATTGGGGCCAGGCATTGGGCTTGATTGTGCTGTCGTCGATGGGGGAGCAAAGTTATGGGTCATTAAATCTGATCCCATTACCTTTGTCACAGACGAAATTGGTTGGTATGTCGTCCAGATTAATGCCAATGATATCGCCACAACTGGGGCTACTCCCCGCTGGTTGATGGCCACTATTCTTCTCCCCGAGCAGAGGACCACTGCAACTTTGGCTGAACGAATTCATCAGCAAATTTACACGGCTTGTCAGGAGATCAATGTCTCTTTAATTGGGGGGCATACTGAAATCACCTATGGCCTAGACCGACCCATCGTTGTCGGAACACTGATTGGTGAAGTGGCGCGAGATAGCCTTATTACTCCTCGTGGTGCTAAGCCTGGTGATCGCATTTTGTTGACTAAAAGTGTACCCATTGAAGCTACGGCAATCTTAGCTCGCGAATATTCTGAACAAATCAGTCAGGCGTTAACTCCCGATGAGCTGACTCAGGCGAGGGGTTACCTCTATAAGCCTGGTATTAGTGTGCTCCGTGATGCCCAACTTGCCAGCCAAGCTGGGCAAATAACGGCGATGCATGACCCAACTGAAGGAGGGTTACTCGCCGCCCTTTGGGAGTTAGCCCAGGCCAGTAACTGCCAATTAATGATCGACCTTGAGAAAGTGCCGATATCGGACCTCTCAGCCCAGATTTGCCAAGTTTTTGAGGTTGATCCATTGGCTGCGATTGCTTCTGGAGCGCTTTTGCTGACTGCTCCCAAACGTGATGCAACCTCGATTTGCCGGACCTTAATCGCGTCTGGTATTCCCTGTTGTGAGATTGGAGAAGTTAAGTCAGGGAAGGCCACCGTATGGTCTAGATCAGCATTGGGACGTAAACCGTTACCTTGTCCTAGTCGAGATGCGATCGCAAAGGTGATCAGTCCTTAAACTCCGTTACGTCTAGAGGGAAGGGGCCGTTCCTAATAGCCCTGCTAAGCCAAGAATCATACCTAATCGTCCCAGCACAATCAGGTATTTATAGGTTAGGGAAGTCTGAATTGTTTGATAACGCCAGAGCGCTAGAGCGAAGCTTAACAGCATGAAAGTGGCACAATATCCAAACAAGGCTGGATGAGCCATGGTGAGTTGAATCATAGCAATGGGAATCGAAATTAGCAGTAGAAGTATTAAGCCCCAAGCGATTGAAAATGCCGGAGTCGGTCCCCAACTATTGGCAATAGTATGCACATTCCGTTGCCGATCTCCCTCTGCATCATGAATATCCCAGACAATTTCTTTGGCCAAAATATAGAAAAACAAAAAGATACTCGGGTAGAGCATTGCCCAAGGGCGTTCCGTTACTAGGCTGGCAAAGAAGATTAAAGTTCCCACAATCATTGCCACAATACCGTTGCCCAAAGTACCGCTGAGATTCAAGATAGCGGCATAATTCCAAAGCAGCAAAGCACTGATAGCCACTACAATCCAGCACGCTAGACCTAAAGGAACTGCTGCGCCTAAAGCACCGCAAAATAGCGTCACTGCAATCCACCAAGCATGATGAGGTAGCAGAGTTTCGGAGGGAAGGGGGCGATCAGGATGGTTAATCCGATCTTTTTCAATATCATCGAAATCATTGATAGCGAAAGCTCCAGCCGTCATACATGTCAATACAGTGGCAGTCTGTAGATAGACCCAAACTGATGTCGCGGGTTGTAGGGCAAAGACCGTGAGACAGCTTGCCACAGCCGCTAGGACGCTAAGTGTAGGGCGGCAAAGTTGAGCTACTCCCTGAAGCAGGTTAGGAGAATTAAATTGTTTGGGAGAGGAGGGAAGGGTAACCATCATTCAGCTCCGTGCAAAGAATAACGTTGTCATAGTGGGCTGCTTGCAAATCTTTCAGCTCAGAACTCCGCCGGAGTCTGCCAATCGCATAGTTGAGCCGGAGAACGCATTTTCACGGTTGGATATTGATAGAATCCGTCCATATCCAACTTCACTTCATCAAATCGAATCCAATTGACTCTTCCGAACGGTTCTCTGACGCTGCGAATCACATAGCCATTTTGAAGGGTTAAGTGCTGATCTAATCGCCATATATACTGTGACGTTGTGATCGGAGGCCAAGGGTGACCAGGCCAAGACAAAGCTAACCCCTGCCCTATCACCTGATTCTGTTCTGCTCTACCTTGAACACAAATGTATGCTCCAGAATGGGGGAAACCGTAATATCCATTCACGAAGTTGCCCCTCTTAGCAAAGTTAAAGCAAACCCCATTACCATCGCGTCCGTCTTCAGGCTCAGGCAGACTGCAAACTTGATAGTTCCCATCCGTCAGTAATTCCAATCGCCAGGGTTGAGAAGTGGGCATTGTTGGCGCAGACGGATGCTCAGTGACATCCATATTGGGTGAAAATGCCGTGACGATTAAAGGGATGCCCATCATCGCCAATATCTGGATCGGGGTTATTGCAAACATCCTCTCACCTCCGCATTTATTAAGATGAGCAATGCAGCCCAAGCTGCATTTTTAACCTATGCCATAAACTTGAAGAAGCTTTGACGACTGAGTTTGCTGCTTTAGCCGGATTATCGGTAAGTTTGAATTTACATCCTCACAAGTTCCTCAATATTGATTCCTTTATTAAGTCAATAGTGTAGTGGTTGAAGACCAGACAGACCTCATAAGCTCTTCAACATTAAGCCCTACAGTTAAAGTGATGAGTATTAAGGAGGCATCTTCATGGACTCTTCACCAGCCATTCTCCAACCCACAAAAACCCATTCAATCTTAGTTATTGGTTATGGGAATCAGCTTCTTTGTGATGATGCTCTTGGCCCTCGGATTGCAGATGAGGTAGCGATTTGGCGTCTTCCTCAGGTGAGATCGTTAACCGTCCATCAACTCACACCTGAACTGGCTGCAGAACTTGCGAACACAGAAACAGTAATCTTTATTGATGCATGCCGTTTGAACCCAGATCAGGCAGTCAGAGTCACTCAGATTACCCCTAGGGGTATGGAAACAACGGGCAGCACTGTCCCTTCCATGGGGCATACCTGTGATCCTCGTTCATTACTCGCGTTAACCCACTCAGTCTATGGGCATCATCCCCAAGCCTGGTGGGTAGAGGTGACAGCCGTCGATTTTGCCGTGGGTGAGCATTTGTCCACGACTGCAGAGCAAGGCATTACTGAAGCACTGGACGCCATTCAAAATCTCATCCAGTCGCAGCTGGATTCTGCTGCAAGGTCCATCAAACGTCATGCATGAAGTGAGTTTAATGCAAACCACCCTAGACATTGCTTGCGACCATGCAGCCCAACAAGGTGCTCAGCATATCCACTGGATTAAGCTGCGGGTAGGTGAACTATCAGGGGTAATTCCCGAAGCCCTCACTCTCGCCTTTGAAATCGTCACCACTGGCACCATGGCTGCGAATGCTCGGCTTGAAGTAGAAACGGTACCCGTCATTTGCCACTGTTCAGCTTGTTATCAAGATTTTCAGCCCACTGGCTGGGTTTATGTTTGTCCCACCTGTCATCAGTTCACCACTGATTTACGCCAAGGCAGAGAACTAGAGTTAACAGCAATGGAGGTGTCGTAGGATGTGTGAAGATTGCGGTTGTAGTGCTGGATCTGTCCAGATTCATCAAGGCCATGATCCTCAACCGAACAAAACAACAACAAGCTTAGAAGTTCCAACACCCAGCGTACGCCACCTTGACCTGCACGCTAAGATTCTGGAGCACAATGATCGCATTGCGGATCAGAATAGAGCCCTGTTTCACCAACAGGGCTGGTTAGTGGTGAATATTCTGTCTTCGCCGGGGTCGGGGAAAACAGCTTTGATTGAGCGACTTGCTCAAGATCAACGGAATAATTGGCAAATCGGGACCATTGTTGGCGATTTAGCGACGGATAATGATGCCCATCGATTAGGCCATGCTGGGGTATCAGCTGTCCAAATTACAACGGGGACAGCGTGCCACTTAGAAGCCAGTATGGTGAGCCACGCTTTATCCAAACTCCCATCCAAACCTTGGGATCTCCTTGTGATTGAAAATGTCGGCAACCTCGTTTGTCCCGCTGCGTTCGATTTAGGAGAACAAATCAGAGTCGTCGTCCTGTCTGTTACCGAGGGCGAAGACAAACCCCAAAAATATCCAGCAATGTTCAAGTCGGCTCAGGTCGTTTTGATCAATAAGACGGATATTGCAGAGGCTGTGGGATGGCAACGAGACCTTGCGATCGCAAATCTCCAACAAATCGCCCCCCAAGCGACCCTCTTTGAGGTATCGGCCCGAACAGGAGCGGGTATGCATGCCTGGTATGCCTATTTGGACCAGTGTCGCCAAGGCCTAAATGGACCATTGTCTCGCTCCCAAAACTCACAAGTTTTACAGATTGGTAGACTATCCTCAAACTAGCCCCAGAGGGAACTGATTCATCCATTTTGCAATTGCTGAAGGAGTGATCAGATGAGCCAATATCTGGTGATGATTGTAAATAAAACAACCGCTCGTTTTCTCACCTTAAGAGATCCCCCACCCCTTGAATACTCTGGTCCTCGTCTAGTGGAACAACAGGCACTGCTCAATCCCATCCAGAGTCAGGTGGGGCGCGAATTATGGACGAGTAGCAAAAGCGGAGGCAATCGGGGGGCAACCCGCCAAAGTCATGGGTATGACGACCACCGTCAAAGGCACCTCAAGGAATTTGATCGACGGTTTGCCCATGCGATCAATGCTGGGATGAGCCACTTCATTCATACCTACCCCATCCAACACATCCTGCTAGTGGCTGAACCACAAATTCTGGGGCATTTACGGCCCACGCTAATGGCAACGTTACCGAAAGCCATTGTCCCCACAGAAGTCGCGAAGGATCTGTGTAACTTATCTGTTTCAGAGATCTACCAATACCTACTCGATCAACAGTTGTTACCCAGGCTAGCTAAACAGGTCAGATAAGACTTTTTAGAACGGTGAGGATACTTTATATGATCTATTTACCCGTTTCTCTACTGCTATTTCTCTTATTTTTACTGTTCCTACCCTTTGTCTGGCTGGTATTGACGATTGATGTCGTTCAACTTGCTGCTGCAAAGTTAGGATTTACGCCTCAAGTGGCCCTCGCACTATTGGTCTTAGTTATTTTGGGCAGCACCCTCAATATCCCTCTTTATCGTATGGACTCACCTATGCATGGGATGGACGACTTTTTGATGTACTACCAACGTCAATTCTGGGGTATTCCTTTGCTCGAAATGAAACAGACAAAGGTCATAGCCCTGAATGTAGGAGGTTGCTTAATCCCCATTATTCTGGCCGTTTACCAATTTAGACAGGCCAATCCAGCAGCCATCTTGCTGATTACATCTGTCGTGACGGTTGTTTGTTTCTATGCCGCCCATATCGTCCCTGGAATTGGGATTACGATGAACCCATTACTCGCCCCTTTGACTGCGGCATTAACAGCAATGCTATTTGGAATGAGCCATGCTCCAGCGACTGCTTTTGCTGGGGGCATTTTAGGAACGTTAATCGGTGCAGATTTATTACATCTAAGGGATATTACAGCTATGAGTGGCGGTGTCCTCAGTATTGGCGGGGCCGGGGTTTTTGACGGAATTGCCCTATGTGGTTTGTTTGCCCTTTTGTTGACTTAAAGGCATTACGTTTGTTGTGAGGCTAAGCACTATGGAAGTGACTACCGTTGCCCTAGACATCCCTGAAAATACAAATTTAATCTTGGGTCAAAGCCATTTTATTAAAACAGTGGAGGATTTATACGAGATTATGGTTGGAACTTGCCCACAGGCAAAATTTGGTCTGGCCTTCTGCGAAGCATCAGGGCCCTGTCTGATCCGGTTTGCTGGCAACGACCCCTCCCTCCAAGACATCGCCGTCAGTAATGCCAAGAAGATCGCTGCGGGTCATAGTTTTATTCTATTGATGCAAGATGCTTACCCCATTAGCGTTTTGAATGCCATTCAGCAGTCCCCAGAGGTCTGCACCATTTACTGTGCCACGGCTAATCCTGTAGAAGTCATCCTTGCCCAGACGGACCAAGGTGCTGGGGTGTTAGGCGTGATTGATGGCTTCTCTCCTAAAGGGGTGGAAGGAGAAGAAGACATCTTGGAACGTCAAGATTTTCTTCGCCAAATTGGCTATAAATTTTAGGCTCTAAAGATGGGGTCTTTAACGGATTAGCCTTCTCCATCAAAGCAGCCTTGTTATGAATGATCATGTGAATGGATACTGACGATGACCCATCAGCGCCTC
Source organism: Acaryochloris sp. 'Moss Beach' (assembly GCF_021497025.1). Classification (NCBI taxonomy): domain Bacteria; kingdom Bacillati; phylum Cyanobacteriota; class Cyanophyceae; order Acaryochloridales; family Acaryochloridaceae; genus Acaryochloris; species Acaryochloris sp. 'Moss Beach'. Next base: position 251,129 of record NZ_CP071719.1, on the reverse strand, counting down.
CAACTAAAGATTCAAGGGGCTGTTCAAGGCGTAGGGTTTCGGCCATTTATCTTCCGTTTAGCAACCCACTGGAAATTAAGGGGTTGGGTTTCGAATGATGCCCAGGGGGTGGTGATTGAAGTGGAAGGTTGCCCTGATCAGTTGAACCCGTTTCTAACTCAACTTCAAGCCAATCCCCCTGCTCTCGCTGAAATTGAGACCATCGAGCAAACGTATATTCCACCTCTGGGTGAGGGAACCTTTACGATTCGTCCCAGCCAACAAGGCCCTAAATCCGCCTTCTTGCTGCCAGATGTCGCCACTTGTGCCGATTGCCTCCGTGAACTGTTCAACCCCTGTGATCGCAGATATCGCTACCCGTTTATCAACTGTACGCACTGTGGCCCGAGATATAGCATTATTCAAGCCTTACCCTACGATCGCGGCAATACCGCAATGGCGAGCTTTCAAATGTGCCCCGATTGCTTATCCGAGTATCAGAATCCCTTATCTCGCCGATTTCATGCACAACCGATTGCCTGTCCCACCTGTGGCCCTATCGTTGAAGTAGGGCATTGGCAGGGGGGAACGCTGGGTTCGCAATCAGTTACCGGGACAGGGTGCTCAGTTAAGACATGGGGAGAAGGCGGAAGCAGGAGAAGAACTGGAGCCAATCGGGTTAGCCGCTGCAGCTCTTCGTCAGGGGCAGATCGTCGCTGTGAAAGGAGTGGGGGGCTTCCATTTGTTGGTCGATGCTCGAAATCCAGAGGCGGTAAAGAGGCTAAGAACGCGCAAACAGCGACCCGATAAACCCTTTGCCTTGATGTATCCATCTTTGGAACGGGTCAGAAACATCTGTGAGGTGTCTGAACTGGAGGCGGAGTGGTTGCAATCTCCCAAGGCTCCCATCGTTTTACTCCAGCGAAGACACCTCTTTCAGGAGGACCGGCTTGCTGATGAAGTCGCCCCAGGTTGCTGCCGCCTGGGCATATTTTTACCCTACACCCCGATTCATCATCTGCTGATGGCTGCCCTCGACTTCCCCCCTTATTGCCACCAGCGGCAATCTCAATGGTGCACCCATCTGCTTCAATTCGGAACAAGCCCTGCATCACCTCAAATCTATCGCTGATCTTTTTCTGATCCATAATCGCCCTATTCTTCACCCTGTAGATGACTCAATTGTCCAAGTCATCAACAGGCAACCTCAACTCCGTCGCCGTGCCCGAGGATATGCTCCGCTTCCCATATGTATCACTCTTCCATCTCTGCCCTCCAGATCTAAACCCTCATCTCCAAAGCCACAATCTACCCGAAACTCAAAACTCCCCACTATCCTCGCGGTCGGCCCTCATCTGAAGAACACCATTGCCCTTTCCTTAGACGATCACGTTTTTATAAGTCAACACCTGGGCGATCTGGACACCGTGCCCTCCTTCGACCGTTTTCAGCAAACCCTACAGGCGTTACTTCAGCTCTACGAGTGCCAACCTAACCTGATCGCCTGTGATGCTCATCCAGATTATGCTTCCACCCAAGCTGCCCAAGCATTGGCTCAGCAATGGCAAGTCCCCTTACTATCAGTGCAACATCACTATGCTCATGTATTGGCCTGCATGGCAGAGCACCACTTAGAAGCACCTGTTCTGGGTATTGCTTGGGATGGAGCGGGTTACGGCTTGGATGGGACCGTCTGGGGAGGAGAATTCCTCCGAATCACGCCATCAGGATTTGAGCGGGTCGGCTACTGGCGTCCCTTTCTCTTACCCGGTGGTGACCTGGCCGCTCGTGAGCCCAGACGATCGGCGATGGGGCTGCTCTATACCTGCTTGGGTGCCCAAATCTTTGAGGGGGAAGGGTTAGCTCCCTTGAATGCTTTTTCCCCGCAGTCCGCAAAGGTATTGCAGGCAATGCTAGATCGGTCCCTCAATACCCCCCTGACTTCAAGTGTGGGGCGATTCTTTGATGCGATCGCATCCGTCACTAATCTGGTTCAAACCACTAGTTTTGAGGGTCAAGCAGCGATGACCTTAGAGTCAATCTTGGGCAAGGCTGAAACGGAAGACTATTATCCTTTCCTTATCTCCACGTCATCGCCCTTAGTGGTGGATTGGGAACCGATGCTGATGGCAATTCTGGCAGAGATTGACCAAGGAGTTGATACGAGCTGGATCTCAGCTAAGTTTCACAATACTTTGGTCGAAATTATTGTCCAGATTGCCCATCAAATTGGAGAGCCATGTATTGTGCTCACAGGAGGATGTTTTCAAAACCAATATTTGAGTAAAAGAGTCATCCACAAATTGCAGGAGAATCAGTTTCGACCCTACTGGCATCAACAAGTGCCTACCAATGATGGGGGGATTGCCCTCGGACAAGTCATGGCCGCTCATCGCCACTATATTGGCCGCTTTCCCAAGGTCAATGAGACTTTTTACAGACAACAGCCCTTTGTGGAGGCAGATTCACCATGTGCTTAGCTGTACCAGGCAAGATTGTTAGCATCTTGGATCATGATGACCCGCTGTTACGGACCGGAAAAGTTAGTTTTGGGGGCGTTCTGAAAGAAGTCAGTCTTGCCTATGTTCCAAATGCTGAGGTTGAGGACTATGTCATTGTCCATGTAGGGTTTGCATTGAACGTCATTGATGTTGAAGAAGCTGAGCGGACCTTACAGCTCTTGCATAATATCAACCCCTGAGCCTGCCCGAGGGAAACGAGCTTTCACAAAAGTATTGATACTCTCAACCTTTGACCTGAAATTCCCCCGTTGAGGTTCTCCACACCTCGCTCAGGACTCGGCCACTGTTTGCCGCTTTGCATTGGATATGAATTGGCATCTGGCCTGCCGCATGGGTTGAGCAACTTAAACAAGGATCAAAGGCCCGAATGCCTGCTTCGACTCGATTGAGCATTGACTCAGGAATATCCGGTCCATGGAGGTAGTGACGAGCAATCTGGGCAACGGTGCGGTTCATCGCCAGATTGTTTTGCCCCGTGGCGATGATCAGATTAACGGATTGGAGTAACCCCGTTTCATCTACTTGATAGTGATGAAACAATGTCCCTCTCGGTGCTTCACTTACCCCAATCCCTTCTAGTTGATTGACATCTGCCTGGGCTCGCAAGGGGGACTTGCAGAGTTCTGGATCTTCTAATTTCTGCTCAATGCGCTCAATACAGGCCAAAATCTCAATTAAGCGGGCGTAATGGTAGAAGAAAGAAGATGTAACGGTCCCATTGCCCCGCTGTCGAAATTCTTGTAATTCTTGATCGGCTAAGGGAGTGCCCATGCGATCACAGACATTCAGTCGGGCTAAAGGTCCCACCCGATACATGCCACTCTCCAAACGGCACAATCCTGGAGACTGATTAGGATAGCCCAAGGGTCGATAGTAGGGTGACTTTAGATAAGAATCAGCCTGAACCGCTTCGCCAATAAAGGAATGGAATTGGCACGGATCAAGATGATCTGCAATGATATTTCCGACACTATCCACAAAGCGTAAACAGCCATGGTAATGTTCCCAGGTTCCCTCTGTATTGATTAACCCCATAAATAAGCTGGGGAAATTACCAAAAATTCGAGCCTCACTAGCATGTCTATCCAACAGGTCTTTAAACCGATTTAGGGTTGAAAGGGCCGTTGACCGTACCTCTGACAACCCAGCTCGGATTTGTTTACGTCCCTCGCCGGTTAGAGCCGATCGTACACCTCCAGGGACAGCCCAAGCCGGGTGAATTTTCTGCCCACCCAAATGCTGAATCACTTCCTGTCCAAACTGGCGTAGCCGGATACCGCTGCGGGCAAGTTCCGGCTCTGCGGCCATCAGGCCAAACACATTCCGTTGGGCCGGATCACTCTCCCACCCCAACAGTAGATCGGGACTACTCAGATGAAAAAAACTCAAGGCATGGGACTGAATAATCTGACCTAAGTTCATTAAGCGGCGCAATTTCTCTGCCGCTAGAGGAATATGAACTGCAAGAATTTGGTCTCCGGCTTTCGCCGACGCTAGCAGGTGACTCACAGGGCAAATCCCACAGATGCGCGGGGTAATTCCCGGCATCTCCCAAAATGGTCGGCCTTCGCAAAACTTCTCAAATCCCCGAAACTCCGTCACATGAAATCGAGCATCTGTGACTTCACCCGCGTCATCCAAGTAAATCGAGATTTTGGCATGGCCTTCAATCCGAGTGACCGGATCAATGATGATTCTCTGAGGCATTATGAATTTTCTGTTTTTTTAGGTTACACATGAGTCAGCTAGCCACTACACCAGGCATCATACTCTCGATCTTTATAGGCTTCTGGGTACTCCTCACGAAACGCTTCAAAAGCAGTTTTTTCAAGCTTTTCGGCACGTTGATGAGCCGCTTCCGCTTGGACTGCATCAACGTCCTGCCAAGCTTGTTGACAGGCTTTAGAATCGGCTCCCTGTCGTTGACAGATAGCGTGAGCGTCAGCAATTAACTGTTGTGTTTTCTGAGCAAGCTCCACTTCTAAGGGGTTTTCCAAGAAGTCACTTTGATCCAGGATGTCAGAGATTGAGAGAATGCCCAGCAGATTCCACTGGATAATGGGTGCGGCATGAATACCGCTGGTGGTCAATAATCGTGCGGCATATTCGACCCCGAGTTCCGGATTGAGCACCAAACAAGGTTTCGTCATAATTTCATAGACTCTCACCTGCCGTGGATCACGGCCAAAGGACGTTACCTTGGCAACGATATCGAAGGCTGTCACAATTCCGTAAGCATCTTGCTCATGGTTCCTATCAACAATGAGGGCATGAATCCCATGCCGTCGCATCAATCGGACGGCCTCAGCCACCTTCGCCGAATTCCGAATTTTGATGACTTCCGTAGTCATAATGTCTGCAACTTTCATCATTGTTGTTTCTCCAAGCGTTTATGCCAGTCCTATCCAAACTCACCCCACTGGTGCCTCCTGAGCTTGCAAGCGGGGCTTAACCAACCGTGACTTTCCCCAATTCCAGAGGGCACCTAAGCCCAAGAGAACAATGACAATGCTCATAATTCCGCCGATGAGGGGAATAGCGGTAATTAACATCAGAACCACTACCCCCATCAGGAATGGGATAAATCGGTTTGCTGTCTTATGCAGGTTGAATTGGCTGCTGAGCCAGCGTCCACCCAGATCGCTGATTAATACGGGAGCAATCAAACTCGCGAAGCTGCCAATACCGACCCATAGGGCCAGATTAGCCAAGGTTCCGACTCCCAGAACGGGCCAGGCTAGTCCTTGGAGGGTCAAGACAAGCACAATAAATGCAAGGATGGTCAGAACTGCGATCACAACACTCGCTACTCCCACCAACACACTGGTCACAATGCCCCAACCCAACGTTCTCAACGGTCGAGTCTGAATATTCTGAGTTAATCCTTCTGTCCACTTTGGAAATGCCCAAAGCAAGGCACATCCCACTAACCCAATCGTCAGCAAGCGTTGCAGTTGATCTAGCACGATATTCGTCGGCTTGGCTGGCGTCGGTTCCCATTCTGGAATCGGTTGATGCGTGATTTTACCTGTCACTTGCGATCCATCATTTAGGGAGGCAGTAGTTGGTGATTTGTAGGTCAACCGACCTTTGACTTGGGCCGAATCTGTGAGGGTTAATCCTGCCGGCACATCAGGAATCTTAAGGCGAGGGCTAGGTCCGAATATAGGTTTCCAAGTCTGGTTGTCGCCGACGGTAACGGCCATATCTTGACCCACTGTCCCCTCTAAGGTTAGTCCTCCCATACCCCCCCCACAACATCCTGATCAACCGTTCCTGCCAGTAGTGCCTGACCACTCGCAACTGTGAGAGTGCCACCGATGGACGTTTGGGGTTGACTTTCCAGGCTCAGCCCTGCGGCGATCATGTCATCTTTCACCCGAGCCTGATTTTTGAGAAGCAGTGCCTCTCCTGCTATCCGCACGTCGTCTTGAACCGTTCCGTTCACCACCACGGCTTGCCCTGCAGCGATTAAATCCCCTTCAACAGACCCATTGAGGGCAACCAAAGCGCCAGCCAGAATAGCATCACCTTTAACAGTGCCATCAATCGTTATTTCATCACCTGCTAAGTAAACATCCTTCTCAACGGTGCCCGATAGTTGAATGGTCTCTCCTGCTGCAAACAGATTATCTTTTAAGGTTCCGTCAACCGTTATACGGTCCCCAGTTGCATAATAGTTACCTTGAATGACCTCTGTAGCCTCCACGGTGATCTGATCTTGCGTCACGAAATTGGGGGCTCCAACCGCAGAAACCGCTAATAGCAATGGGGCAATGACCAAGGCCATTAGAAACAACAGCACTTGTCTAAAATATTGTCTCGATGGTTTAGTTTGCATCTGAGGTACCTACACTGAAAGTGATAAAGTAGCCTGTTCTGAAGGGCTAAATAGCTCCGTTTAAGGCAGCTTGGTCTTCAAAAGCTTCAACCACATCCCAGGCCACAGAACATTCTTTTGAAATCTGGGTTTGCGGGTCACCACAAATAATCCGGGCATGTTTTAAGGCATTGTCGATTTGCTGAGCAAGCCAATTGGCTTGATAGTTATGCTTCCCATCCGTTTTCATCACTAAGTCGGTCACGGATACAATGCCTAAAAGCTGCTGTTCATCAATCACTGGTGCTCTCTGAATGCCTGATTCTGCAAGTAATTGAGCTAATTCTTCCACAGTGAGATCAGGATGGGCTGTAATACAAGGTTCGCGAACTAGCTTTTGAATGCCAATTTCATGGGGATTTTTGCCGACAGCCAAGACTTGGTAAACAATATCTCGCTCAGTGATGATACCGTAAGCAGTTTGTCCCTCAGGGTGTTCAACAATGAGGGAGCGGACTTTATGGTATTGCATCAGGGCAATGGCTTGTGCCACGGTTGCTGTATCCTGAATCGCAATCACCTCTTGGGTCATAATGTCTCTAACTTTAAGTATCTTTGTTCTCCTTAATACGTCCACGATTGATAGGAACCGAGCAGAGGTCATTGACCATTGAATGAGATTGTGATCACCCGAATTTAATTTGATCTCGGCCCTCGAGTTGAGGCTTCTTCCCCTGCAGTAGCGCTTCTAATACCAATTGGATTCGAGAAGGTGATGGCGGGCAACCCGGTAAAAAGAGATCAACGGGAACAACGGTATGCACGGGTTGAACCCGATCCAATAAAGGGGGAACAATCTCTTCCTCTGCAGGAATTTGGGGCACCAGATCTGCCATGTCGATGTAAGACCGCTCAAGAACCCTCTCCGCTGTACCCAAAACATTACGTAACGCTGTGACATTCCCAGTAACGGCACAGTCCCCAAAGGCAATCAGGTATTGAGTGCAATCTCGGACTCGATGAATCATCTCCCAATGGTCTGTATTGGCTATTGCGCCTTCGACTAATGCCACATCTACTTCTTGTGGATACTGCTTGGCATCCATAAAGGGGCTGTAAACAAGATCTATCTGGTGGGCCAACTCAAATAGCCACTCGTCAAGGTCCAGAAAAGACATATGGCATCCTGAGCATCCTCCTAGCCAAACAGTCGCTAACTTCAGTTTTGCCATTCTGCCTCCATACTTTAAAAATAGTTGTGCATGATGAGTGCTCACTTTTAAGTTCGACTGCATGTTCAAGAGATGCATTCAAACTCACGATTCCAACCTCAAAACTGATTTCCTTTCACTGTTTTGTTTGGTATTTCTCACTCACTTTTGAATCCATTCCCGCCTCGTTCTAGCAGTAGCAATAAATTCAAGTTGGGTACGATCATGTTCCATCTCCCCAACAGTTGAACCACGACGAAAGATGGCTCCTGTTGGACAGGCATTGACGCACTTTCCACAAGCGGTACAGCTCTCGGCTTCCCCCCAAGGCTGGTTTAAATCTGTAATCACTCGGGAAGTCCGACCTCGACCTGCCATATCCCAGGTATGAGCCCCTTCAATCTCATCGCAAACTCGAATACAGCGAGTACATAAAACACAGCGATTATGATCAACGCCAAATTGAGGATGGGAAATATCAACGGAGCGATCTGGAAATTGATAGGTAAAACGCACATGATCAATCCCCATCTCAATGGCAAGATCTTGCAACTCGCAGTGGTGATTGGAAACGCACACTGAACAGATATGATTCCCTTCCGCGAATAGCAGCTCCACGATCATGCGTCGATAGTGTTTAAGCCGTTCTGTTTGGGTTAGAACGATCATCCTCTCTGCCACTGGCGTGACGCAGGCGGCCAATAGCTTAGAATTTCCACTAACCTCTACTAGGCAAAGTCGGCAGGCTCCCCATAAGGAAACGCCCTGTAAGTTGCATAGCGTCGGAATATGAATCCCTGAAGCTGTAGCGGCTTCAAGGATTGTTTCATCACCCCGTGCACTGATGAGTTGATCATCAATCTTGAGGGTCTTAACAGCCATAGCCCATACCTGCTTTCTCCTTTTGCTGTGTACCCAGTCCTTACCAAGAATTCTCCTGGTTTAGATCTGGATCAGCTGGATCGCCTTCAAAGGGTTGGATTCCCACCTCTGGATAGTCATCATGGGAAGGACTAAAGATACGGAGAATCGGTTGAGCAATATAGCTAAGGAAGCGTCGAACCGTTTTGCTTAAGGATCGTATGGATAGAGATTTACCCTGGAGTGTTGCCATTATCGAATGTCCTCACAACTAAACTATATAGAGAAAAATTTGAGGAAAAGATGTCAGTTTTCATAGGATGTGACATCTGACCTCTTAATTTGAGGCTATATAGACAATATGAGGAAAACGTGAGCGGTATGCTGTCCAAGTTCGATAAAACAGAAACATTGCAAACCATTCCCCACAGCAGTTCGCAAGTATTGCTATATATTTCTCAATGCCCTATTTGAATCAACTGATTGGAGGGTTGCTTGACTTTAGCCTAATCAGGTTACTGTGCTGCTAGAAAACCGTGCACCGTAGGTTACCTAAAGATCGCTTTCAGGAATTTCTTCTTTAAAATCAATGACCAATTGCATGGTTTCTAGGACTAAAGATCTGAGGTCTTGAGTGAGAGGGAGTTTAGCCTCAGGACCAAACCAACGGTCAAAAGTTTTGACATAGGGTTCTTTGCCCTTTAAGTAACCCTCCATGAAACGTACTAGAGCGTAATTCACTTGATCAACAAATTTGGAATTATTCTCAGGCATCATGCAGGCAATTCCCTCTCTTGAAAAATACCCAACAACATTAAAGTCCTCAGGATTCTGGCTGTTTTGTAGCCAGCCTTCTAGTAAAATACCGTCGGCTGCAAAGGCATCAACGGTGCCCTGCTGCAATGCTTTATATCCCTGAGCATGATCTTGGATGGCGATGATCTGGGCTCGGGATTGAGTACGGCGAATCGCAATCTCATTTGTTGTGCCCGCAACAGCGGCGATTTTCTTATTGGCCAACGCCTCGGGTTCCCATGCCTCACTCCCCTTCTTCATCAACAAGCGGGTTCCTGTCAGACTATAGCTAACGGAAAAGTCTATTTCCTTATCCCTTTCCCAGGTATAGCTGCTAGCATCACAGACAATATCTACTTCACCTGTGACTAATTTAGGAATTCGATCGCTAGGGGTAAGAGCAATCAACTTTAGCTCAATCTCTTTTCCAAGCGTTTTTGATAATTGGGCCTGTACCTGTTTCAACATTTCGATTGAGTAACCCTGAAATTGCCCATGTTCATCCATGAAGGCAAAGGGGAGAGCATTTTTATTAGTTCCAGCTGTTACAGTGCCAGTACGAGCTACTTTTTCGAGGACCGTTTCTGCAGAAACAAGCTGTGGGTTAGCTATGGTGAAGAGACTACAAAGGGTGGTCAGTAAAGTAAGCCTAACTCCTCGCCCCCCAAACCTTTACAAGGGGATGAGGGAAGCGGTTTGGATCAACAGGATATTGCATGCTCGTATTCTGAATAATTCGGACTAAGTTTATAGAAAAAAAGAACATATTTTGAGTTTTGTAATAATTAGTTGAATCGTTTTTGTGCTGACAAAGCCTAATATTTTCAAGCCCAAGTCTGACGTAGTTCTATGAGGAGTGATGATCGTCAGATGCCTTATTATGCATAAGCTCTAAGTACTCATCTTTGAAAAAATGTAGGGTACTTAGTATGGGATTTGGGGCAGATTTACCAAGGCCGCACAGGCTAGTATCCTTGACCATTTCGCAAAGTTGGTTCAGAGACTCTAAATCATCTGTTCTTGCTTTCCCTTCGCAGATTTTTGTGAGCAACTGGTGAAGCTGAACCGTTCCTGCCCGACAGGGAACGCATTTGCCACAGGACTCTTCCATACAAAACTCCATGAAGAAACGAGCGACGTCCACCATATTGGTGGCCTGATCCATGACAATCATCCCACCAGACCCCATAATGGACCCCAAACGGGTTAGAGACTCATAATCTACAGGCGTATCAAAGGCATGGACGGGAATACATCCCCCTGAGGGGCCACCGGTTTGCACTGCTTTAGCCGATCCATCAAGGACCCCCCCGCCCATCTGTTCAACGATTTGACGCAGGGAGGTACCCATGGGTACTTCAATCAATCCGGTGTTTTGGATCTTGCCCGCTAAGGAAAAGACTTTGGTACCTTTGCTCTTGTCTGTGCCAATCCCAGCAAACCATTCAGCACCGTTGCGAATGATAGGAGCGATATTCGCAAAAGTTTCCACATTATTAATCAATGTTGGACAACCCCAAAGTCCGGATTCAGCAGGGTAAGGTGGTCGGGGGTGAGGTAAGCCGCGCTTCCCTTCGATGGAGGCCATTAGGGCTGTTTCCTCACCACAGACAAAGGCACCCGCACCAATGCGGATATCGATCCGAAAGTCAAAGGGGGACTCAAAAATTTGACTGCCGAGTAAACCTTGCTTGCGAGCTTGACGAAGGGCCGTTTCGAGGTGATTGATGGCGAGGGGATACTCACCTCGAATATAGATGTAGCCTTGGTTGGCGCCGACAGCATAGGCTGCAATTGCCATCCCTTCTAACACCCGATGTGGATCGCTTTCTAAGACACTGCGATCCATAAAAGCACCAGGGTCTCCTTCATCACCATTGCAAATCACATACTTTTGTCCTGGGGGCATTTTGGCAACTGTTGACCATTTCAAGCCTGTGGGGTAACCGCCGCCGCCTCGCCCTCGTAGACCACTTTGAGTAATCTGATCAATCACTTCACTGGGGGTCATATCATAAAGTGCCTGGTAGAGGGCTATATAGCCTTTATTGGCCATATATTCCTTAATTTCCTTAGGGTCGATGTGGCCACTGTTTTCAAGGACGATGGGGTGTTGAAGGGTGAAAAAAGGGTGATGTCGGGGCTGATAAGAGGAGGGTTGAGGCGAAGAGAGGGGAGTATTGTTTGGTAACTCTTTGGGAAGATTGGATTGGAGGGTTTCTTGACAGGCGTGGACCAGTTCAGGGACGCTCTCGGCGGTCACTTGATCGTAGAGAATGCCTGAAGGGTCTAGGCGGACTAGGGGACCTCGGCTACATAGTCCCATACAACCTACCCCCCGGACTTGAATGGGAGGGGTGAGGGCTTGTGTTGAGATCGCAACTTCGATTTGTTTTTTTACTTCTAATGCATTAGCAGATAAACAGCCCCCCACCGTACAACAGCGGATGCAGGGAGCACTGAGGATCTCTTGTTCTCGCTTAGCTAGAGTTTGTAGCTCTTGTAAATCCATTTATGTTGCTACCTTACATTGAGGATGGCCCATCATCTGTGTGACTTGCTGACCCAATTTTTCTGAGGTTTGATAGCCGACAACTTGACCATCCAACACCACAGCAGGAGCGCTCCCACAGGCCCCTAAGCAACGAGCAGTGCTGAGTGATAAGCATCCATCCCTGGTGGTTTCCCCAGTTTGAATTTGAGCGATCTGTTCCACGGTTGATAGGAGTGATGCAGCCCCTTTTACAAAACATGCCGTTCCCATACAAACCACACAGGTATGACGTCCAGAGGGGGTTAGCGAGAAAAAGTGATAGAACGTGGCCACACCATAGACTTGACTGGGAGGTAACTTCAAACTGTGGGCAATATGCAATAGGACATCTTGTTCTAAATATCCGAACAATTCCTGAGCTTTATGGAGAACTTCAATCAGAGAATTGGGCTGATATTGATGCCGTTTCATCGTTGCCTCTAACACCCTAAAACGATGATCTTTATTGGGATGAGGTTTGCCATCCACAATAGTTTGACTCCCTTCACTTAACTGTCATTGGATAGCTCTGCATTTTTCTTAGAGCATGTCTGTTGTCTTCAGGCCGGCTGCTGAGGACGCACAACCATTACAGAACAGGACGCATGGTTCGCAACATATTTCCCCACACTGCCAAGAAGCATTTCGCTGAGTCCAGAACGACCCCGATTACCCACTAGAATTAAGTCTGATGATCGGTTCTTGGCAAACTCACAAATGATTTCGCCGGGAGATCCGGGTTGTTGAATAAATTCAGTCGGAATACCTGCTTCCCTTGCGATCGCAGTATAGGAACGCAATTGGGGTAGGCAATCACTATCATAGGTATTCCACTGTCGTTGCTGGCTGTAGAGGATGTCATCGCGCAAACTAGGATAGTCATCCAGCCGTTGCTGAGTAAAAGCGGTTGGATGGGTGATAGAAATGGGAACTTTGGCAATATCCGGTGGCAAGACATGCAGCAACATCAGCCTAGCCGTGGACATTGATTTGGCAACGTTTATCGCCATATTAAAGATTTGTGGGTTTATGGCACTCCCATCCATGGCCACTAATATACTGCGGTAAGACAACTTTTCGCGCCATGCTTCGGAAGACTGTTGATTCGCCGCTAGGGTATTTATGGATTGTTTGGGGATGAACTCGGGGACATCTTGGTGGTGGACAATCAGGACTGAGCAGGGAGCATTATGTGTGACGTAATTGCTAACACTGCCCAATAGAAGTTTGCTGAGAAAGTTTCGACTGCGTCGTCCAATGATGATCGTATCGGCTTGCCATTGTCGGGCTATTTCACAAATCTCCCTGCCTGGATCTCCTAAAGATTGTTGATAGACAACGGTAAGACCCTTTTCTTTTGCCTGATTGGCTCGAGATCTGAGTAACTCAAGACTGCTGGCTTTGAAGACATCTAAGTCATTGAGATAAGAGTTTACGACCCCAGTATGTGACAGGTCAAACTCCTCTAATACGCCTGGCATCAGAGGATACGGAGGATATCCCTCCTCAGTCGAGGAAATGACATGCAATAATAAGAGCTTTGCATGGGTTGCCTTAGCTAGAACCACAGACTGCATAAAGGTTTGCTGACTAAAGGCGGAGTGATCTAAAGCCACCAGAATTTTTTTTGACATGACAACCTCCCAAAGCATCCAGCTCCAGTTATATATCTACTTATAGTTCCAATTTCCGTCGACCTTCTAGAAGGGAAGACCGACCCAAACATCTATCCTGGACGTTTCCTGCTTAGGGTTATAGAACAAGATATTGAGGAAAATATGAGCTTTAGCTGCAACCCAGACATTCATGTCTAGAGAAAATTTCGAGCCCTTGTCATCAGGGATTACTCAAACCATCCAGTATGCTTCACAATCTTGGGACGAATGATAGCAACCAGACAAGTGCTAAGTTGAGTGACTGACAAGAAAATAAAGCTCTACCATGGAGGTATAAGGGGTTGATCGGAACTGTCCAGACGGTTGTTATTTGTGTGGAGGAATCCTGATGAGATACCATCGCATTTTGGTTGCACTAGATACTTCATTCCTTCAACCCGCTGTTTATGAGCAGGCATTGGCAGAAGCAAAATTACATTCAGCTGAGCTAAAGCTATTTCATGGTGTAGAGGCAGAAATTAATCCCTTGGGTAACTCAACGATCTCACCCCTAGGGCCCCCTTTAGAATCAGGTTACCTTTCTCCATCTGCTGTGGATTACGAGTTGGCACAGCAAGCCTGGGAAGCACAAATTGCGGAAGCCAAACAATGGTTACTGGAATTTTCCTTAAAAGCAGAGCAGCAAGGTATAAAGACAACCTTTGAGGCCGAATTAGGCAATCCTGGACCTCAGGTTTGCGAATGGGCTAAAGACTGGCACGCTAATCTGATTATCGTGGGTCGCCATGGTCGCACAGGACTCAAGGAACTCTTACTGGGGAGTGTCAGCAACCATATCGTCCACCATGCCCCTTGTTCTGTCTTGGTCATTCAAGGAGAAACGGTTGTTTCAGAAGACTCCCATTGAACAGACTGAAAGGGTAAAAGCACCTGGGCTCTCAACTTCATCGCACTTTCGCAAGCCTCTCGGGCTCCGCTCCACAGAGAGTCAGTATCCTCAATTCAAGTGTTCGGGCGACTTGCAATCGATGACATCCCCCGACCTGACATGAGTTTCTGCCAAATTTAACAGGTGTGGGATAGTGACGAGTTGGTAGCCTTGTCGTTTTAACTCGGAGATCACTAAGGGCAGAGCCTTAATCATTAATTCGCGATTACCCCCGCCATCATGCATCAGCACGATGCCGCCAGATGTTGCATTTTTAATGACATTTTGCACTGCTAAATCCACAGACCCCTCATAGGTATCGTCAATCGTCCATAAGACAGTAACCATCTTTTGAGCACTAGCTTGGGCTACTAATCCATTGTCCAGAAATCCACCAGGGGGACGGAATAGAGCCGTTTTATGTCCAGTGTACTGTTCAACAATATCAGTAGTTTGCTGAATCTCGGTCAGGGCAAGTTCAAAGTTGTGATCTTGGTAGCCATGGCTCCAAGAGTGATTGCCAATAGCATGTCCTGCCGTCGCAATCTGTTGGAGTAAGTGAGGGTATTGAGCTACATTACGGCCCAATACAAAGAAAGTGGCTTTGATATGGTGTTGCTGGAGAATATTCAATACGTTGAGGTGTTGTCAGGCCAGGGACCATCATCAAACGTGAGTGCGATCGCTTTTTGATCACGGGGCAGTTGCACCCCGTAAATGGTTTGTCCTTGAAATCTAATTGGGGGGCGGTTACAAGGGAAGGGGCGTTCCCCTGAGTCTAACTTGAGGGGCTGAGCGTCATGAATCCTGGAGTGAGACACATCCAAAGATACAGTAATCCGCTCTACAGAAAAATGACCGACCCTTGGAGTGTTTAGGTTGATCTGATGTCCGAAGGAATACATTGCCATGAGTAGACTCACTCCAACTAGTGCAGTAAGCTGGCGTTCGAAGGTATCGACTCGTAGATTTTGCCTAAACATTTCTAGCGCAATAGCTACTAATCTGAGGATGTGTAACTAGAATCTCTCTAATTGTCAAAGGGATCAGAACAGTCTGTGATGTTCAAAAAGTGTTGATAATCTTGTGTTTAAGCGGTTTAAAGGAACCTATCATCATGGACCAATACATTGCAGACTGCCTTATCTCTATTCTAGCTAGTCTTTCTCAGCATATAGTTTAGTTGTGAGGGGCATGGATTGATTGGCAATGCGCGCTTTCCCCAACCCCAATGCTCTAGCTTCAGTCAGGGTCTCTTCTGCCAAAATACACAAGTCTTGAAAATCTTGACTGTCCTCAGGACAATGAACCACACTCGCACTACAGGTCATCTGGATGTTGGTGCCATCAGGTATTGAATAGGGAGTTTTGTAGACAACATCCAAGAAATCTTGAACCCTTTGACCTCCTTCAGTTTTGGTTACCCCCCATCAACCCCACTAAAAATTGATTCCCACCCCTACGAGCAATCACATCCTCCGACGATACCAACCCTAATAATGCTTGAGCAAACTGTCTCAGGATACTGTCGCCTACCGCATAGCCAAAGCAATCATTAATCTGCTTTAGACGCTCTATTTCCAGAATGACAAGGCACATGTTTCGGGGCTGATGTGCCACTTCACTTAACAACAATTCCAGGGCATGGGCCGTCTCGTGGCGGCTGAGCACTCTGGCCAAAGGATCAATAGTGGAAAGACGGCGTTGCAATCGAGTTCGTTCTAGACGGTTGAGAATACGGACCACCAATTCTGGTCCGACAATGGGCTTACTGATGAAATCATCTGCACCTGCAGCATAAACTTGGTTGACCACATCAGCCTCGGTATGAGCGGTTAAGAAAATGATGGGCAATTGTTCCCATTGGATATCATTACGAACCACCTTGCACAAATCTATCCCACCAATGTGGGGCATCTCTACATCAAGCAACAATAGATCAGGGGGAGAATGGGTAAGCGTTTCCCAAAACTGAGTAGGCTCGGCGAGTCCAATCACTTCAAGCCCCCAGGGTTTACATAGAGCCGCAACGGTCTCCAATATTTGCGGGTCATCATCCACAATCATGATCCGGGCTTCTTTACGCTCCTTACTTTGGAGGGTGTGCTCAACCCGTTCCCACACTTGTTGAAGGGGTAAAGATTTTGAGATGGGTAGTTGGCCGTCTGAATAAGCTTTAGCCATCTCTTGATACCGATTCTCATCAGCCGTCCAGATCAAGACTGGAATGGGTAGTGGAAGATATAGTAACGCTTCTAGAAAGGTTAGGCTTTGGATGGGAGACTGGCCTGCTGGATCAAAGAGGATGAGATGTGGAGCCTGTTCCTGAATGAGGTCTCGTGCTAGATCAATGCTCTCTGCTGTTAGATATCGAATTTGATGCTGACGGGCCTCGGCAGATAGAGCATCTCGGGAAGGCCCGTCAGCGTCAATGGCTAATACAACCCTTTGCCCAACATCATCCCGATAGTCTGAGGTCACTTGAGTTTCGGGTTGGCAAGCATAATTAATTTCCTGGCGCAGAGCATCAACATCCTGCTGCAATTGCAAGGATTGATTGGAGTTGAGGGGGGAATTGGAACGCAACAGATGTTCAATCTCACGTGCTAACTGGGACCCCTTCGATAAACCAAAGGTCCCCAATCCTCCTGCCAAGGTATGGGCTTCTTGTTGAGCCGCTTGCCTCAATTCATCATTAAAGCAACCCTCAGTAACCGCCGTTGCAGCCTTGTCTAATAGTTTGATTTGGTCCAGGATGCGGGGCTGAAACTTAATCCAAATATCAGCAATCGCACTCATCGTTTGCTGCTTAATTTTGGCTTCTGGTGGTTGAATAGGCGTCGCTTTATTTTTATCGAGTTCTGATAGAGCTTTAAGGCGATACCCGATTCCATAAACCGTTTCAATCAAGTCCGTGGGTGCCCCCGATGCTTTTAATTTTTGACGGAGACCCTTGATATGGGTTCTGACTGCTTCTTCTCCAGGTGTGTCCTCATAGGTCCATATATGTTCTAGAATCATGCCGCAACTAAATACACGGCGGGTATTCCGTATAAATAACTCTACTAGGGCATATTCTTTGGGAGTAAGTTTGAGGAGAACATCTTGATATTTGACCTCGCACGCTCTCGGGTCTAGCTGTAAATTTTCCCACTTTAATATCGGTGGGTTGATAGCTTCCCCTCTGCGGAGTAAGGCCCTGATTCGAGCCGCTAACTCTTCTGGATCAAACGGTTTAACGACATAGTCATCTGCTCCAGCGTCAAGGCCAATCGCTCGATCATGGCTGCTATCTTTTCCCGTGAGTAGCAAGATTGGGAGCTGATAGCCTTGCGATCTCAACTGCCGACAGAGACTGACTCCATCCAATTTAGGCAACATTACATCTGAAAGGATTAGGTCGTATTCAAAGGCTTCGACCAATTCTGCTGCAGTCTGGCCATCGGATGCCAGTTCAACTGCATAATTTAGATCGACTAACAAGGTTTTTAGCGCTTCAGCGATTAACTCATCATCTTCCACGATTAGGATTCTCACTGTAATCCTCCTAGAGGGCTGGGGTGACGGATTCGATCCTATTCTTCAGAGTAACGGCAAATCGGGGCAGCATCCGTTCGGAGAACAACACTTGTTGAAGTTTCTTGGCCAAACCACTTCATCAAGTATATTTATCCAGCGCTCCGATTTTGAGGAGCTTGTGAAGATTGAGGTGTCAACCATTCTTCACAAGCTCCTCAGGCCCTTGCAATAGATTTTAAGTGAGAGGTATCGGGAACTTCCTAAAGGAGAGGAGACAATGAAACTAACCTATAGAGGCATTAATTACGACTATAGTCCTCCAGTGGTTCGCTATGGCAACCGCGCTGGAGTAGGCAAATATCGTGGCGCAACTTACCCACGCCAAAATCTAAAGGAGACGCCTGTACCTCAAGTCAGTGCTGATCTCACCTACCGTGGTGTGGCGTATCATACCGGTGAATCACCGACTGATACTTCTCAATCACAAAGGGAAGACCAACCTGAAACAGTTGGAGCTGATTGGGTGTCTGTTGCTGAAGAAGCCCGGTGGTTAATGATGGATCATCATCGGATTATTAAGCACCGCCAGCAAAGTATGCTCGGTCGGACGACATCAGAGATTCATCTTAAGGTAGATCCCTCAAAATATTGGAATCATATTCAAGGGAAAGTCCATCCCAGCTTTCGAATGACTTATGAACGCAGCCATGCTGCTATGAGTTAGGGATTTTGAATCCCAGTTTGAGTCATTCAGCACAATGAAACGTTGGAGGTCGTAACCCGATGAGACCAAAGTATACCTTCACGAGGTTGATAATGATGATTTGGTTTTACCTGAATCAGCCTTTGTTTAAGCCTAAGTGGTTCCTCAACCTCTTGATGTTTTCTCATACTGATGACAGAGAGCTGCTGGAACGTTGCTATATCAGGGAATGTGAAATTGAACAGCACAGAATGTTGTTAGAACGTTGTTGGCAATACTCTTGTGAGATTTTCTAGGGTCCACTATTAACCTCATTCACAACCCTCTACATCAATATAAATCGAGGAATAGACAAATGAGAGTTTGGATTCGTAGAGGTCTTTTCTTGTTGTTATTGATCAGTACCTTGGTGCTGCTGCTCGTTACCAATATGGGGAATGGGATAGGTTCATCTGCGATCGCAGAAGTGAGTATGACGCGAGAATCACAAGGTCAGATGCTCTATCAATCTCGACAACATCTACCCGATCAACAAGGTAATCATTGGTTGGTCGTAGCATCCAAACATGTGGGTTTTGCTAGCCCCCCTAGCATTGACCTGATGCTAGCTGGCTGCCCTGGCTTTGTAGATATCGATCATTCCCTGCCTCTTACCCTCATCATGTCTAAAGGAAAAACCGTGAAAGTGAAGAGCCTCCCAGAGTCTTTGTATACTGAAGTCCTCCCTGGCTCTAACGTTGCCCAATATAATCTCCAGCCCATCGTGCCTGAGTTAGACGCTGCTCTTGACCTGTTTATTCCGACAAAGGGGATGAAGTCCATTCAGGTTGAAGTCCCTACTCAAGTGGTGCAAGAGTGGCAAACGGTGGCAACTTGTGCAGATATCCTTTGTGAACCGCTCACGGACCCTGCCTTGCCCCACTAGTGGGGTTGGTTAAGGGCTTCAAAGCCTGACACGATATCCAGTAACTCTTCCGTAATTTTGGTTTGGCGTTGCTGTTGAAAAGCAGCTTGTAACTCCGTCAAATGTTCAGCAATATTGGTTTGAGCTAACTGCATTGAGGTTAAGCGACTGGCATTTTCACTCGCTAAGGACTCAGCGCAGGCTTGATATAGGGCAACAAAAAAATGCTGCCGGAATATGGCTGAGAATAATCGCTCACGGCTCAGAAAAACCATCGGGCGACAGCGAGTCGGCCAGGAGGAGGGGCGCTCAAGGTCGACTTCCAGGGGAAAGATCTGTTGTTGGTGAGGGGTACTGGTATGGCCGCTGATGGGATGATTATGGAACACCCAAATTTGGTCTACCTGGCACAGAGCACGCCATTTTTTAAGCTGGACAACAATCGTTTGTACCTTAGATGTAATTCCGTCAACCGAGGTCGGGACCGGAAGATATCGCTCGATGGCGTAACCTTGATCCATGATGCGATCGCAAATTCGGGCTCCCATTCCCAACAGAAGGGGTTGCTCTCCCTGAGAGGAGTGCTGTTCTAGGTGCTGAATCACCACCTCTGATAGCTGTTCATTAAAACGGCCACACATCCCCTGATCCGAGCCAAAAATCACCATTCCTAAGCGATGGTGAGCACTGGGTCTAACGTGAGTCAATGTATCAGGATAATTCATTCGGAGAATTTGTATCCCCATAGCCAAGGTTTGGCGATAGTGCTGGAGTGCATTGGCAGCCTGTTCATATTGACGGATATTGGCGGCTGCTAGAGCTTTCATCGTTTTAGCAACGGTTTGCAACTCCTGAGTGCTGGCGATTTTGCGCTTAAGGGTTTCTAGAGTTTGCATTATGTTGATGGCTAGCTAGGAAGGATGAAAGTTGGGTTTTCATGGAGATCATCATCAAAGGATTAGGCTCAGGGAATGTGTCAGGCTAGATTCAGCAATTACAACTCATTGTCTGGGTCCTTCGATATGCTGTTGGCGATCCAATTCAAAAGTACCTCCCGATCCGTTTCGCGCAACTGCCCTGCATTCTGGATGCGATCGCAAATATTCGGTAGCTCACGTCGTATCGCTTCTCCTATATGCTGTTCTGCTTGGGACACTTGCTCAATGGGCACGGGATCAAACTGTCCCTGAGTAACCGCTAGCATCACAGCAATTTGCTCCGCAACGGGCAACGGCTGAAACTGAGGTTGTTGCAGCACTTCACGCACTCGACGACCTCGCTCTAAAGATTGCTGAGTGGATTCTTCTAAACGGGTCCCAAACCGAGCAAAAGACTCCAATTCTTCAAATTGCGTGTAGGACAGTCGTAGATCCCCTGCAACGGTTCGGTAAGCAGGAAGCTGGGCTTTGCCCCCGACGCGGGAAACCGATTTGCCCACATCAACAGCAGGAAATATTCCCTTTTGGAACAGATCAGGGGTGAGATAGATTTGCCCATCTGTAATCGAGACTAAATTGGTGGGGATATAGGCCGATAGATTTTGAGCTTCCGTCTCCACAATGGGCAAAGCTGTTAGAGAGCCTCCCCCTAACTCAGGCCGCAGACACGTCGACCGCTCCAGCAGCCGAGCATGAATATAAAAAATATCACCTGGAAATGCTTCCCGTCCTGGCGGGCGGCGCAATAGCAGCGATAGCTCACGATAGGCACGGGCATGTTGAATCAGATCGTCATAAACAATCAACACATCTTGCCCTTGCTCCATAAAGTACTCTGCCATCGTGGTCGCAGCATAGGGGGTGATATATTGCAGGCCAGGTGAGGCTTCCCCCCCCTGCTACCACGACAATGCAGTAGTCCATCGCCCCCCGATTGCGAAGCTCAGCGATCAGCTTGGCCACAGCAGAACTGCGCTGACCAATGGCGCAATACACACAAATCACACCCTGATCTTTTTGGTTGAGGATAGTATCGATAGCAATCGCTGTTTTTCCCGTTTGGCGATCGCCCACAATTAGTTCTCGCTGTCCCCGACCAATGGGGATAAGGGAATCAATCGCCTTAATGCCTGTCTGAAGAGGCACGGTTACAGGAGCCCGGTCCATGATGGCAGGGGGCCTCCCGTTCAACGGGGCGTCGTTCACTTTCAGTCACTAATCCGCGTTGATCCAACGGGCGACCTGTTGCATCAACGACTCGGCCAAGCAACCCCTCTCCTACAGGGACATCTAGAACCCGGCCTGTTCGCTGGACTTCACACCCTGCCCTCAGAGAATGTCCATCATCCAGCAAAATCAAACCCACCTCATCCGGATCTAAATTAAAGGCCAGCCCCATCCGATCGCCGGGAAATCTGACTAACTCCTCAGATTGCACCTGTAAAAGACCAGTCGCTCGGGCAATACCATGGCCTAAATAAGTTACAGTTCCGATTTCTTGGCTCTGCAACTCGAATGGATACTGGCCTTCCACCTGATCAAATGCAGCAAAAATTTGATGCAGTACTGGCTTCAAAATGTCGAGTTTTGGGGCCTCCATGGTCTACCCCTGCTCAACTGATTCTTTTTCCATGCCATCCCATACCTGATTTAACTTCATCTCCAGCTGCTGAAGATATTGCTCTACCGTCCAAGCCAGCTTATATCCTGGAATCTTGAGTTCAATTCCACACATTAAGTCTGGAGCCGTCGTAAATTGGTACGCACTAGGGTCTACTCCACGGGCTTGCTTAAGGAGTACCTCAAGTATGCGATTTCTGCTTTCTTGAGGTATGGGAAATGTACTGGATATCATCAGTTTCTGTTCCCTGACGTTGGATAAAGCAACTCGTAACACCGCTTGTTCTGAAGCGGGTAGATGATTAAGACGAGTCAGAAAAGCTTCAATGATTTGCTGCTCTAAATCAGCATTCGCCAAATCTTGAAGGAGATACCGAACGGTGGTCGTTAACTGCTGTCCTGCCAACTTCTGTAGAGTCCCTAGAAATACTTGCCGCTCATGTTTGACTGCCTCTTTCCATTGAGCTTGTGTACTATCGACTTCGTCCCGAATTTGTTGCAACAACTGATGTCGATGCTCTTCTGCTGCTGCTTGCGCTTGGGTCAAAAACGAGGCTTGTCGATGTTCTAAAGATTGCTGCATCTGACGCCAACGCTCAGCTTCTTGCTGAGCAACTTCTTGCTGATGAGCAGCTTCCTTTAACTGCTGAGCAATCAGCCGTTCCCGCTTTTTCATTACTTGAGTGATCGGAGCATAGAGGAACCGTCTCAGTAAGGCCACTAGAATCAGAAAATTAATGATTTGGGCCACCACGGTGAGTGGATCAATCAACATGGCTATCCTCCATTTGTGCTGGCCTGCTCCACAACATAGGTCCAAAATGGATTGGCAAAAATCAGAATTAATGTAATCACAAAGCAGTAAATGGCCGTTGATTCTACCAATGCCATTCCCACAAAAAGCACTCTGGTGATGGTATTGGCTTCGTCGGGTTGCTGCGCCAGAGCACTTAATGCTTGGGATAAGGCTCGACCTTCCCCCAGCGCTGGGCCTATGGAGCCTATGGCAATGGTGAGTCCAGAGATCACAATCGAAGCCATGCCTACAAGGGCAATATTATCCATGGAAGACCTCACTGTCTGTTTGAGGGTTGTGTTGATCCACTTGACTCGCCGCTGCAATGAAAACCATGGCTAAAATGGCGAAAATATAGGCTTGAATCATGCCTGTTAAGAGCCCCAAGACCTGCATCATGACTGGGAAGAGTAAAGGAGCTACCGATAGTAGGATGCCAACGATCATTGTTCCACTCATGACATTGCCAAATAGGCGAACAGCTAGGGCCACAATTCTGGAGAAATCCCCAATGATATTGAACGGCAGCATAATGGGGTTAGGCTGCAAGTACTGCTGTAGGTAACCCCGCACTCCCTTCTTCCGAACGCCATAGAGGGGGACCGCGAAAAAGACACAGAGGGCAAGAGCCGTTGTGGTGGATAAAGACCCCGTCGGTGGTTGGTAACCGGGGATAACACTCAGCAGATTCGATAGGGCGATAAAGATAAACAAGGTGCCTATAAACGGTAAGTATGGGCCTGCAGGTTGGTCAATGATTTCCTGAATCTGATCTCTAATGCCCAACACAATTACCTCCAACAAGTTTTGTCCCCGCGAGATCTGAGTCGAGGCAGAGAGGTGTCGGGTCACTAACCATGAGCCAACCACCAGCACCTCCATGACTAGCCAGGTGAAGATCAGTGTCGCGTTGAGAGAGAACATCCCCCATTGCCAAAAAATGGTTTGATCTGGCGTTAGATGCATTACATTTGTGCTCCATTCCAAGTGATAACAACAATGAATTTTGAGTTTTGTAATACTGAGAGCACAGTATTTGAGCCTTTTAGCCAAAATTCTTTTCTATATAGAATTTTTTTTAATAAAGTCTTTGATTCAGAACTTATAAATCACAATTCACAACTTCTCTCCGCCTTTTCTTTATCTTCTGGGGTTGGGGAATAATGCTGCTAATCAAAACATTTCGAGCCCAAAGAAATCCCAGAAATGTAAGGAGTAGAGGTCCTAGTAGATGATCGCTCACTCCCTTCTGAAGGATGAGGTGAAACACACCTAGAACTGCCCCAAGACGGAGTATGAAACTACTCCACATCAGCAGGATGGGTTGAGTGGTTCGGTTAAACCGGAGAATCGTGATCCATAATCCACCGAAGTAAAGGAGTCCTAGTCCACTCCCCAAAATTAAGGAGGTGAATAGGGCGAGGGAATAACTATTCATGCTTCAGCCTCTTGTAGTTGGGGCCATTGCTTGAGTAATGGATATAGCAGCATCGGAGCGATGATACAGGTTGAGATCGCAACCAGCGTCATGCCAGTAAAAATCTGGGAAGAGACAGCCCAATCCCCCAATTCACGACCTCGCTGAAGAATCACCATGGTAATTTCAGCTCGAGGCATCATACTAATCCCTAGTAAAGTGGAACTGGAAACATCTCTTTGGCTCAAGAGCATCAAACCCCCAATACCGATGAGTTTGCCAAGCAAGGCTGCACTCAGGAGCAATAAACTCAAGCCTAGGGTGGTTGCTAGAGTTGAAACTTGAATCTGTAGGCCAATATGGATAAAAAAGAACGGAACAAAAAATTCGTAGAGAGTTCCGAAAGATGCATCAATTTTGACAGCGTGGGGATCACGGCTAAATGCCAGTCCTGCAAAGAAGGCCCCAACGGCAACTGAGAAACCTAAAAGCCCTGCTACAGCAGCAATAACGAAGCCTGTTCCTACAACCATCAACATCGGATCGGGGGCCGGTTCTATTCGCTCAAAAAATTGAGTTAAGGGCTGTTCAATATAGCGAAAAAAGATCAAGCAGAAGGTGCTAAAAATCATCACCTTTAAGCAAAAAGGGCCAATGATTGTTTCCAAAAGCGGCAGAAACTTAATTGCGGTTCCTTGCTGCCAGGAAGGAGCAAGTGAAAATAATAAAGACATCAGGATAATGGCCGCAATATCATCCATTTCCGCAATATCTAGTAGCAGCTCTCCATTCTTGGAATTAAGTGCTTGGGAATCTTGCCAAACGCTAATTGAAATCCCCACACTGGTTGCCACCAAGGCAATGCCAATAAATAGGCTGGCAACAAGAGATAAATTTAAGAAGAAATAGGCAGTGATAAACCCTATTGAACCACTACAGATCACATCACCGATGAGGAGCAAACAAGCTTGAGGTAACTGACGCAATAATCCAGTGAAATTGCATTCTAATCCCACGCGGAACAGTAGAGAAATAATGCCTAGCTCAGCTAAAAAACTAAAGATCTCCAACACCACCTCGGAGGCTAGAAAACCACGAACATCAAGAAGTTGTAAAATAAAACCAAGCAATAAATATCCCACTAAGGGAGGGATGCCCAACCGTTCGGCCCCTGCTTTAAAGAGGATAGCTAAAACAATTGTTGTCCCTACGAGTAAAACTAAATACAGGAGGATCGTTTCACTCATGATGACTTTCCTTTTTGATCCAATACCAGGCATTGAGGCAACCTAAAATCACCCCCACAACCAGCATGGTTAAGGTCCAAGAATAGCGGCTAGGGACATGATTATCTAGCCAAACCCCGATGGCAATCCCCAATAGCGTTGGAATTGCCACTGACCACCCCACTAACCCGAACAGTCCTAGACCAAACCAGACGCTCTTTTTCTGGTGTCGAGCCTTTAGTTTGCGGTTAACTTTATCCTTAACTTGATGTTGAAAACCATGCTTGTCCGCTTGGCCTAAGTCCTTCGGTAGTGGTGAATTCTCCATCCATAACTCCGTTTTTACAATCTACTGAAGTAACGTGCCAAGCTCGCTTCTAGCTGAGCAAGTGCAGATCGGGTGAGGCGCTCCTTCTCATCAATTTGACGGAAAATCTGATCAACTTGTTGTTTCAGACTGCCTAAATCAGTTCCCTGGACAGCATTGCGAGTGGAAATCCTAACCTCTGGACCACACTTCACTAAAATGCCTTCATCCACAGCCACAAAACATTCATTCCCCTGCTCAGTGATTAAGGAGACAATTCCAGGTACTAGGATTGCTAAGCAATCGATGTGATGGGGCAATAGACAAAATACACCTTGCTTAGACTCGGCTGTCACCTTCATCACTGGCTGTTCCATCAGGATTTCATGGGGCAAAAAAATCCTGATCTGTAGGTGTCCACTATTGGCCAATTTTCCTTGTCTCCCAGGCTTCACTCTCTTGACGTTTTAGCTCCGCCTCATCGACTGCACCAATCATGTAAAGTGCTTGTTCGGACAAATCAGAACATTCATCATGCAAAATGGCTTCACAACCTGTTAGGGTCTGATCAAGACTGACCATTTTTCCCGGAATGCCAGAAAATTGCTCCGTTGTGAAAAATGGCTGGGTCAGAAATCTCTCTAGCCGTCTTGCCCGATAAACAGTTTGGCGCTCGTTTTGGGCAAGTTCTTCCAAACCCAGCATGGCAATAATGTCTTTGAGGTCTTCATAATCAGCCAAGGTCTTACGCACCGCTTGTGCAACTTGATAATGGCGTTGACCGACAACACTAGGCGTCAACATTTTGGACCCTGACTGTAGCGGATCGACCGCTGGATACAATCCCTCACTCGTTCGCTTACGAGAGAGAACGATAGAAGCCGATAGATGAGAAAACGTATGGACGGCAGCGGGATCCGTCAGGTCATCAGCAGGAATATACACGGCCTGTACAGAGGTAATGGCCCCATGAGCCGTGCTGCATATTCGTTCTTCTAATTCTGCTAATTCCGTAGCTAGGGTGGGTTGGTAACCAACTCGTGAGGGTAACTGTCCCATCAGCCCAGACACTTCTGAACCCGCTTGGATAAAGCGGAAGACATTATCAATCATTAGAAGAACATCCCGATGGGCTTGGTCTCGAAAGTATTCGGCCATCGTCAAGGCTGCATGACCGATACGGAACCGAGACCCTGGAGGCTCATTCATTTGGCCGAACACCATCACTGTGTTGTCTAGCACTCCAGCAGCTTTCATCTCGCGGTAGAGTTCTTCCCCTTCTCGGGAACGTTCACCGATACCACAAAAAATACTGACACCGTCATAGTGGCTAACGATGTTATGAATCATTTCAGTAATCAGAACAGTTTTGCCCACACCAGCCCCACCAAACAACCCTGCTTTACTCCCTCTTTCAATCGGTGCCAGCAGATCAATAGCTTTAATCCCAGTGACCAAAATATCGGTCCCCGTGGTGCGTTGATGTAGAGGTACGGCCTGCGCATGGAGCGATCGCTTCATACCCTTTAAGGGACCCAGGCCATCAATTGGGTCTCCAAATACATTAAACACCCGGCCCAATAAATGATCTCCGACGGGCACCTGGAGTGGCTGTCCCGTATCGATCACTCGTGTCCCCCTTGCTAATCCCTGGGTAGGCGTGAGGGCAATTCCTCTAATGAGGTTAGCGCTTAAGTAAGTGAGTCCTTCAATTGCAATCTGAGCATGGGGACCCGCTCTCAATAAGTGGCGGAGGGGTGGCACTTCGTCGGAGAAGTGAACATCAACCACGCTACCCCTAATCGCGACAACCTTTCCCTGATAAGGAGAATAGGATGTTGCTACAGATATCGCTGGAGACTGAAGCATAGTCTACTACCTGCTATGTGTCCGATAGAAGAGAAGACACCATTGATTCGAGTTTTAGTGCTGAATCTTGAGGAAAATGTGAGGGCACCCGGAATGAATCAACGCTCCATGACATCGCATGACATCACCTCCTTACTTTCTGGTACTGGCCAGCATTTAAGGTTAGAGGGTAGCTTTCATCTGGGCTTCAACTTGGGCAATGGCCAACCGAGTTTTGAGTACCGTATCTGGGTTGAGGCTGATGGAATCAATCCCTTCCTCCACCAAGAACTGGGCAAACTCAGGATAGTCACTGGGGGCCTGACCACAGATACCAATTTTTCGACCTTTGGCCTTGGCAACGGTAATCACTTGCCGCACCAAATTCTTCACGGCCGTATTGCGCTCATCAAAGATATGGGCAACTAAGGCAGAGTCCCGATCTAGTCCTAGAGTGAGCTGGGTTAAGTCATTAGAGCCAATGGAGAAACCATCAAATACCTCTGCAAATTCCTCTGCCAGCACCACATTGCTAGGCACTTCGCACATCACATAAACCTGCAGACCATTCTCACCCCGTTTTAGACCATGTTGAGCCATTTCATCAAGAACCTGTTGGCCTTCTTCGGGGGTGCGACAGAAGGGAATCATGGGAATGAGATTCTGCAACCCCATATCATCGCGAACCCGTTTCAGGGCATGACATTCCAGAGCGTAGGCTTGGCGATAGTTGGGGTCGTAATAGCGAGAGGCCCCCCGCCAACCAATCATCGGGTTTTCTTCCGTCGGTTCAAACTGGCGACCCCCGATTAAATTGGCATATTCATTACTCTTAAAGTCGGACATGCGAACGATCACGGGATTAGGATAGAAAGCCGCCGCAATCATACCCACCCCTTGGGCCAGCCGATCGACAAAGAAATCAGGTTTGTAATCATAATCAGCGGTCAGTTGAGCAATCGCCAGCTTGGCCTCCATATCCGTTAACTCGTCATACTTCAGAAGTGCCAATGGATGAGTCTTAATTTGGTTGGCGATAATAAACTCCAATCGCGCTAGTCCTACCCCATCGCAGGGAATGGCCGCCAGCCCAAAGGCTTCATCAGGATTACCCACATTCATCAGAATTTGGGTTTGGGTGGGGGGTAGTTCATCTAAGGCGGTTTCTTCCACCACAAAGGGCAGCAGTCCGGGATAGACCTGCCCCGTTTCACCTTCGGCACAGGAAATGGTGATGTTCTGCCCCGTTTGCAAAACTTCGGTGGCGTTGCCACAACCGACAATGGCGGGAATACCCATCTCCCGAGCGATAATAGCTGCATGGCAGGTGCGTCCCCCTTGATTGGTGACAATGGCACTGGCCCTTTTCATAATCGGCTCCCAGTCGGGGTCTGTGCGGTTGGTTACCAAGACTTCACCAGCCTGGAATTCCTTAATCCCTTGGACCGAGGCAATCACCCGAGCTGCTCCCTGGCCAATGCGATCACCGACGGCTCGGCCCTGAATAAACGGTTTGGGTAAGGTATCCACTGTCATCCGATAGGAGGAGAGTCGATTTGCCACCTTCTGGGATTGAACGGTTTCTGGGCGGGCTTGGACAATAAATAGCTCCCCCGTTTGGCCGTCCTTGGCCCATTCGATATCCATGGGTGTGTCCACACCCCGAACCTGGGAATAGTGGTCTTCAATAATGCAAGCCCACTGGGCTAAGGTGAGGATTTCCTCATCACTGACGGAAAACTTAGCTCGGTCAGCCTCTGGAACGGCAATATTTTTGGTAAGTTTGCTGCCTCCCAGGTCGTAGATCATTTTGATCTCTTTACTGCCCAGATGTTTGTTCAAAATGGGACGAAAGCCGTCGCGCAAAGTCGGTTTAAAGACCAGAAATTCGTCAGGATTGACGGCACCTTGGACGACATTTTCCCCTAGACCATAGGCAGCGGTGACTAAGGCTGCATTCTTAAACCCAGTTTCCGTATCGATGGAAAACATTACTCCAGAAGAGGCCAGATCCGAGCGCACCATTTTTTGCACTCCCACGGATAGAGCCACCTCGAAATGGTCAAAGCCTTTGAGGGTACGATAGGAAATCGCCCGATCCGTGAAGATGGAGGCAAAGCATTTGTGGCAGGATTCCAAAACCTGCTTGACGCCATGGACATTTAGGTAGGTTTCCTGTTGTCCAGCAAAGCTCGCATCGGGCAGGTCTTCTGCCGTTGCACTGGAGCGCACGGCGACGTCGACGTTGTAGTGATAGGCTTGCAGTCGTTCTTGAGCTTTGGAGTCTTGTCCCTCTGGAGCGGTACTGCCCACACCATATTGTTCACACAGTTGACAATAGGCGGTGGAAATCGCTAATTCTAGATCCTTGGGGAAAGGAGTGTGGAGAATCAGCGATCGTGCTTGTCGTCCTCGCTGACGTAGATTATCGACATCCTCAACATCTAGATCGGCAAAAATCTGTCGTAGTTGGACCTCAATCCCTGCCTGTTGAATAAAATACCGATAGGCATAGGCTGTGGTGGCAAAGCCATTGGGCACATTCACGCCCAGGGGAACCAAATGCTGGATCATTTCACCTAGGGAAGCATTTTTGCCGCCAACCAGGGGAATATCCGCAATGCCCACCTCATCAAAACCTAAGATCAATACTTGCTTACGGCTGGTTTCCGAGAAAAGGCGGGGTTCTGTGTGAATCATGAATTTAAGCTCCAGGAATCTCGAATTTGGCTTGAGATAAAAGTGTGAATTAAAGGCGCTCTATCACTTACATCAGAATCTTTAAGGCGCTAACTATAGTTAGCGCTTGAATTGTGAAGATTTCCTGAGCTTCCGTCTTTAAAGCAGATATGAATTTTTATGGGACTATTTTAGTAGCTTCAATCTTGCTCTTGGATGGCCAAGGTAAAGTAAACGTCGGTGCCAATACCTAACTTCGATTCAATCCAAATCTTTCCTTGATGACGTTCAACGACTTTTTTACAGGTTGCAAGACCGATTCCTGTACCAGGATAGTTCTGGGGCATGAGTTGTTGAAAAGCTTGAAAAATATGGTCAAATTGCGATGACTCGATGCCAATACCGTTGTCATGCACTCCAAAACACCATTCTTGATCCTGACGTTCTACCGAAATCTTCAATTGACTCAACTCGTCCGGACGGTGAAATTTGATGGCATTACTAATCAAGTTCTGAAATAGTTGGGCCAATTGCACTTTATCGGCAAGAACCGTCGGCAGGTGATCGGCAGTGATGGTGGCTCTTTGCTTCGAAATCTCAACCTCTAAATCTGCCAGTACCTGATTTAAGACCATATTGCAGTCTGTTGATTCCAAGGTCATTGCCTTGCTGCCTACTTGACTGTAGGTCAGTAAATCCTCAATCAGTTCGTCCATGTGGGATGCTACGTCGACAATCCGACTCACTAACTTCATCCCTTCTTCACCAAGAGTTTGTTGGCATTTGAATCCCAACAGTTTTGCAAAGCCCAAAACACCCTGCAATGGCTGCCTTAAATCATGGGAGACGATGGATGTGAACTGTTCTAATGCTTGGTTAGAGCGCAATAATTCTTCATTTTGAGCAATTAACTTTTTGCGGAGACGAGTAATGGTCAGTTGATTTGCCACCCGTACTAAAACTTCCTCAGTTTGGAAGGGTTTCGTAATATAATCAACCCCTCCGACAGTAAAAGCTTTGATCTTGTCGGACGTATCGTCTAGGGCACTGAGGAAGATCACGGGGATATCGTAGGTTTTTACGTCAGTCTTCAACTGTTGACAGACCTCATAACCATCCATTTCTGGCATTTTGATATCCAGCAATACAAGATCTGGCGGATCTGTCTGGGCGACTGACAGCGCCATCGTTCCA
The DNA here is from genome assembly GCF_021497025.1 of Acaryochloris sp. 'Moss Beach'. NCBI lineage: Bacteria > Bacillati > Cyanobacteriota > Cyanophyceae > Acaryochloridales > Acaryochloridaceae > Acaryochloris > Acaryochloris sp. 'Moss Beach'. The sequence goes on along the minus strand of NZ_CP071719.1, from coordinate 219,713 downwards.
TTCGTGACTGCCCGAACTTCATACCCCTGATTCGTTAATGTATTGGATAACAAGCGAAGATTTTCTGGGGTATCATCTACAATCAAAATATCGCCTTTATACTCATCTTCAAGTGGGTTACTCATAACAACGTTTACTCAGGTTTAAGTTTCAGAACGAACTAGGCTGGAGTCAGGGTTGGGTCAGAGTTAGAATTTTTTCGTAATTAAAATTACTGACCAAATCAGTGAGTCCTTCGGCGAGAATGCTATGTTCTTCTGGAATCTCTTGAATGAGGGTTTCAATTCGTGTGCTGCGCGCACTCATTGCCGCTTGATGTAGTTCAGCAAGCCATTCTGTCGGCATCACGGATAGTTGGGATGCGGTCACCTCCATTGCGGGTTGCGGTGAAAGGGGTTGAGGCTTTTCAAAGATATAGCGAACCCCCAGATACTCGGTCATCTTCTCGAAGATGGTGTCTTCAAGAAAAGGTTTTCGAACAAAATCATCACATCCGGTGGCGAGGATTTGGGCTCTCTCTTCGTCAAGGGCACTGGCGGTGAGCGCAATGATTACAGTTGCTTGCCCTTTAATATGGGCTTTAATATATTGCGTTGCCTCATAACCGTCCATCACTGGCATTCGCATGTCCATCCAGATCAGATGAGGTCGCCAACGGTCACATTCTTCTATGGCCACTTTGCCATTTTCGGCTTCTCGGACTTCAAATCCCAAGGGTTGCAAAAGATTGACCATCAGCTTGCGATTTTCCATCCGATCTTCAACAATCAAGATCCGATAAGCTGGCTGGTCTGGAGCAAGTCCGATAACGCGTTGAGCCATCGGCTGAGGTTTATGATCTACCTCATTGCCCAAAGTCACTTGCAGATAAAACTGAAATGTCGTTCCCTGCCCAACAACACTCTTAACGGTAAGGTCTCCTCCCATTAACTTTACAAAGCGGTGGCTAATGGGTAAGCCGAGTCCAGTCCCTTGCTGAGACTTTCGGCCTGTTTCAGTTTGGGTAAAAGCTGCAAACAACTGTTTGATCTCACTGGGGTCAATTCCAGGTCCCGTATCTTCGATTTTAAAAAGTAGACATAACTGAGGAGCTTTGTCTTCTGTTGGAGTCTGAACTTGCCCAGCATCAATCCTTAAAATAACGTGGCCTGATTCTGTGAATTTAATGGCGTTACCTAGCAGATTAATCAAGACTTGACGGAGTTTCCCTTCATCTGTGCGAACAAATTGGGGAATATCAGACGCAAGATCATAAGTGAGTTGCAATCCCTTCGTTTTTGCTCGCAAATCGAGCATTTGCATCAAGGTTTCTAGGAGATCATAGAGATCGAAGTTTGTTTTATGAAGGGTGACTCGACCGGCTTCGATTTTGGACATTTCGAGAATGTCATTAATCAATTCCAGTAAGTGCTCACCACTGCGGTTAATGATGTCGAGATGCTCTTTTTGAGCAGATGTGAGTGCAGGATCTCGATGCATCAATTGGGAAAACCCCAGAATCGCATTGAGAGGAGTCCGAAGTTCATGGCTCATGTTAGCCAAGAAACCGCTCTTAGCCTGATTGGCCACTTCAGCAGCTTCTTTGGCCTGCTGAAGCTCAGTTTCTGCTCTTTTGCGATCGCTACTATCCCGTAAAATTGCAGTGAAGACTTTTTCGTCTCCTAACTGTAACTGCGAAATCGAAGCTTCCGCCGGAAATTCTGTACCGTCCTTGCGTCGACCAAAAACCTCGCTGCGATCCCCCATCATTCTGGCGGTAGATCGAGAGGCACCAAATTTTTGAATATGCTTGTGATGAATAGATATTGCCCGTTTGGGTAACAGGAGATCCAGCGATTGACCTAGAACTTCATCAGCCTGATAACCAAAGACTTTCTCAGCGCCTTTATTAAACTGGTTGATCCGTTGGCTTGCATCCACGGAGATAATGGGGTCGTTGGCAATATCGAGAATCCCTAATAACATGGCTTCCGAACCCTGCAGATTGGATACCTGCAGGTCCCCTACAGCCTGGTTCAATGGCTCACTGAAGTGATTGTCTTGACGGACCCCAATTAATAAGGCTGCTGCAATCGTTCCCAAAAGGTTCAGGCTGAGTGCTCCCTGGAGGGTAATAGCATCTGAGATAACTAGGATTTTATAGAGGGTGTAGGCAGACAGGACGCCGGAACTGAATATGCCTCCCCAAAGTCCAAGCCAATGGGCAGACAGGACTGCGCCGAGCATCAGTAAAGGATATAGGGTGGATGGCTCTGCACCGAAGGGGGGTAACAACTCCAACCCAAAAGCAAGAAATAGTATAGCAACGCCACCTGACCAGAAGGGGAATAGGCGTTGACGTTGGATAGAGTTATCGAACGTGTCGGATTGATGCTGACATGAGCCTGGGGAAGTCATAACTCTAATGCAGGATCAATAGAGAGAACATGAACCATCCACAGTGGCCTTAATCCAGTCATGGGACCTTTTGACGGTGAGTCCCCCATCTAACTTGCCTGACTTCGATAGACAAAAACCACTTGTGTTTAATCATAGGACCAATACTAAAAACGAATGGCTTCCGAGAGAGGAATATTCGATTGTTTTAATACTCTGTGTTAACTCGGCTCAATCACCTAGCAAATTCGAGGGAGTTGCTCCCCACTTAAGAAATTAACGATTCTCTCCACACCAATTCGGTTGGTTAGGGTCACCCGAGGGAATGCGGCTGTTGTGACTTGACCAATCACCCGTGCTGGATACCGATGTTTCATTTGAGGATTGGTATTGCTCTGCCCAGATAAGGGGAAGGATAGTGGGGCATTCAGTCTGGCAAGGGCTAAATCTACAGATTGTGGTGGCACGAAGGCGATGAAACGACCTTCATTTGCCACATACAAGGGATCAAAGCCTAGAATTTCACAGGCACCCTGGACGTCTTCTCGGATGGGAATACAGGTTTCATCCAGTGTGATGGCCAAAGACCGACCGGAGGTCATCGTAACCCGAGCCGCCAAAGCGATCTCATTTAAGGCACTCGCTAATCCCCCTCGGGTTAAATCCCGCATACAGTGCAGCTCAACACCATGGGCGATTAGATCCAACACCACATGATTCAGGGGAGCTGAATCGCTCTTGATTTCACTCTCAAATTCCAATCCTTCTCGTTCCGCCAAAACAGCCATACCATGACGGCCTAAGTCACCATTCAGGATGACAAGATCACCTGGCTGGATCGATTGAGGATGGATAGTCTGGAGGTGTTCAATTACCCCCACCCCTGCCGTATTAATGAACACACCGTCCCCTTTGCCTCGTTCCACTACTTTTGTATCGCCCGTGACGATCTGGACATCAGCTTGGTGGGCGGCCTGTTGCATGGATTGCACCACTTGCCAAAGGGTCGTCATGGGCAGTCCCTCTTCCAGAATAAAGCTGGTGCTGAGGTAAAGGGGACGAGCCCCTGCCATTGCCAGATCATTCACGGTGCCGTAGACCGCTAGCGAACCAATATCCCCTCCTGGGAAAAATAGGGGATGGACCACATAGGAGTCGGTCGTCAACGCAAGTCGCCCCGGTGGAAAATCGAGGGCCGCAGCATCATGGTGGTGACGATATTCCGATTGGAACAGACACCCAAACATCTGCTCAATCAGCTGATGCATCAGCTTCCCCCCTCCACCATGAGCTAACAAAACTTGGGGATATTGCTCAATGGGAATCGGGCAAGAGATCGAATCGATTGGCATGGGCGATTTCCAGTAGTTGTAACAAGAACAGGCTAGGCGGGCATCATCGCATCGCCTTGTCCCAGCCAAAAGAGGAGTGCTAGGGCCTTTTGGATTTGGGTCTTGAGCTTATCCTGGCCAAACACGTTGAGTCTCAACTCCTCTTCAATCAGTATTTGAGAGAGTTGGCAGATGGATGCCTGCCACATGAGAAGGGCCAAGGCATCCCGGAGTCCAGCAACCGAATGATCGGTGGGGGAAAGTTTCAAACCCCATCGAAGTAAAAATTGTACCGTAGGGCTTTTCTTACGCATACCAGCCGATAAAGCCGCAGCATCAGGAATGCTAACCGGGCTCAGAATTGGCGGTAATCCCAATGAAAAGGTCAGCGTCTCAGATGGGTGCTGGGGTATCGGTTGCGCCAGGGCACCCTGCCAAGGATCCGTGACTGGCTGAAATGGTTCTGGGTATTGATTGAGCTTAATATTTACCATCACACTGTTTCCTCCCTCATGTTTCCTACCGCAGACTTTTGGGATAAGTGCCTGACCGTAGGATAAACTGCTGTTGAAAGGCTTCAATCTCTTCTCGACTCGGTTGACCATGGGTAACGACGGCAATGCGATAACGCTGCATCACGGCTGCTGGTGTTTGCCCATCCATCAGACTTTTCAACGCAGCCATCATCGCTGGGGAAGGCATACAAGTATATCCAAACTCATCCATGACGGCCCGAAGGTTCATTGCTGTTTTGGGATCGAGCCGTTCTTTGAACTTGATCCGCATCAACCATCCACCGGACAAATAAATAACGGTTACAACGTCTAACGACAACCCTCTGCATTGCTGCAGATACTCGATCACCTGGATCGTCAGACTGGCATTATCAAAGAAGTAGAGATATTCCATGACTTCATTGATTCCTAGATAAGGCAGCGCTTCAGGGTTGAACATAACGCTGAAAAACTCTATTTCAAAGGTATAAAATTCCCTTGAAGAAGTCGTGAGGGAAACGCTAGCTTCTACTATGAATGCGTTGGTTCGCCTCGATCTGCTCCGTGGGATGAAGGATGACTTGTTCCCCAACTTTTAGTCCTTTCTTCACTGCAGCTTCAAGCTGACTACGTTGGCTGATCACCACTTGACGTCGCTGGGCCTTTCCCTGTTCCGCCACAAAGGTACACCATTTCTGATTCTCACATCTAAATAATGCACTTAGGGGCACCTTGAGAGTATCCTTATCCTCCCAGACAACAATACGAGCTTCGACCCGATAGCCATCCCCCAGGGATAGAGGAGGGGAAATAAAATCAGCAATAACGTTGACGCGTTGTTCCTCTACTCCCAAAGCAGACACTTCTGTAAAGGCTGAGGGCTCAACATAGCGCACTCGGGCTTGGAGGGGGTGGGGGTCACCCCAATGGTCAATTTGAATAGTAGCACCGGGTTTGACTTTAACGGCATCCGTGGAGAGGACATCAATTACCAGTTCCAATTGTTTGGCATCTCCCAACTCTAGGAGAGGTTCACCGGCTGAAATAAAGCGCGCACTTTCTTGCATCACGCGAAAGACATTGCCTCCAACGGGGGCTCGAACAACGGTTCGACGTGCTTCATCCGCAAGGTTAACCAAGGTGGATTCTGTACTGGAAATTTGGGCTCGATAGACATCTAATAAATAATCGGGATCTTGCTGTTCGGCCTTTAAGACAGAAAACGCTTTTTGAGCGGCAGCAACAGTTGAGATCGCACCTTGGACTTGTTTGTTAGCCACTTCCAATTCTTGCTGCCGTTGGGTTGCCGCTAACTCAGCATCCTCACGGACCTTTCGAGTTTGGGCCCCAGCTACTTCCAAGTCCTGGGTACGTTTGCGATCTCGAATGGCTTGAGCTAAGGTCGCTTTGGCATCCGCTAGCCGAGCCTCTGCTTGTTGTTGGGTAGCGATCGCAGCTCGAACCTGAGCTTGGGCTTGAGCTAAGGCTGCGGATTTAGGGCGTTGGGTCTCTACCCCTGCCAGTTGCGCCCGCAGTTCTCGCAAGTGCGCTTGGGTTTCTTCGACCTTGGTCGTCAGCGGAAGGGGATCTATCCGAGCCACGATGGCTCCGGGCTGAACTGGATCGCCTGGATCCAGGCCAATGCGAGCCAGACGTCCCGCCACAGGTGCTGCAATCGTAAAGCGATTTTGCACCCTCGTTTTGCCCTCAGCATCAACGGTGACTTGGAGCTGACCGCGTTGAACTTGGCCTAAATCCACTGCAATTGGCGTGGGTCGAAAGGCAAGGGCCACGAGGGTCGCAACGCCCAATCCCAACAGCCAATAGGGAAGGCGACGGGGGAGATGCTTCCAGGAAGGCAGGCGCGTTTTGGGATTTGGGGTTTGGGATTTAAGTTTGGTTGAAGGGGGAGAATGCCCATCATCTGACGGGTAAGGGGGGGAGGGCACCGTGGGCTTTTGTTGCGGCTTGCGCAACCACGGGATTAAGGGGGCGATGTTGTTTGTGTTGCATCGGATCTTCCTCCTTATTCGCGGGTTTTGAGCACAGCAATTAAGTCCAGATGATTGAGCTGACGACGAATCAATCCGCCAGAACCCAGAGCTGCTAGAAAAATAATGACAAAGGCAAAGGCGTAGCTAGCGGGCGTGACAATTAAGGGGAACCGAAATAATTCCCAGTCATAGGCCCGAGTAATCAGAGCCGCTAAGCCAAATCCCAAGGCAAAGCCGAAGGGAATCGCCACAACGGTGACAATGGCTTGCTCACCGAGCAAGATGACGGCAATTTCTCCTTGGGTAAACCCAATGATACGTAAGGTTGCAAGTTCGCGGTCGCGCTCCGACAGTGCAATCCGGGCAACGTTATAGACCACCCCAAAGGCAATCACACTTGAAAAAATAACTAACACAGTCGTAAATATTGCAAAACTGCCACCAATGGTCTTTTCAAACTCAGTAATCACCCGTTCCCGCAAGGCTACGCTAGCCACAGCAGGGGTTTGTTTAAGTTGGGTATAGAGCTGCTCCGAGTGGTGGGCATCCACGGTTAGGTAAGCCCCTGATAGTGTTGGCCCTTCTCGCATTAACTGATTGAGGGCATAAATATCCATATAAGCCCCCAAACCAATCAATTCATCGACGAACCCCACTACTGGCACTGTCCGGGTGGGACGTTCTCCCTCTAATACTTCCACCGTCAGCGGGTCACCGAGCGTGACGCCTAGGATCTCAGCCAACTTTGTGGTTAAGACCACACCCTGGTCAGGGAGAGGGACAGGGTAGAAGTCTTGGTCTAATAGACGACGTAATTCCCCTTGAGGCTCCAATCCTGTCAACCCACTCAGGTGGGTTTGATGCTGAAATCGTAAGCGAGCAGGCACGGCTCGGAAGGGCTCAGCTTGCATGACTCCCGGTAAATGGGTTAATTCATAACGGGCCCGACCGGACAGCGGTTCATTAAATACGAGGGTGACATCTTCTCGCTGCACCTGCCGAAACTGGGCTTCGACCATGTAGGTGGTGGCATCCTCGAAATAGCGACCAATGACGAGGATGGCCACTGCAGCAGCAATTCCCAGAATGGAAAGACTCGCTTGTAGCGATCGTCGTTCTAGATTCCGCAGAATAATCTGCCCCACAGGCGGGATAAACTGTTGCATGCCTAACCGCTCTAGAATCGTCCGTCGAAAAGAGGCTGGAGGCTCGGGCCGCATGGCCTCTGCAGGTGGTAAAGAGACTGCCTGTTTCACTGCCGTGAAAGTCCCCAGTACAGCCGCCCCTCCACTCACGACAATGGCAGTAATCATGATCTGAAGGCTGGCGTGATACCGCAGCACCGGAAAGTGATAGAAGCGGGCATAGTTCTCAGTAATAACGGCCCCCAAACCCATGCCAACAATGGTCCCTAACCCAGCTCCAAGCAGCGTAATCACCAAGACGAGCTTTAAGTAATGCCAACCCACAGCAAGATTGTCGTAACCAAAGGCTTTCAAAACGGCAATTTGATCTCGCTGGGTACTCACTAGTCGAGCGAGCACAAGATTCAGCAAAAACGCTGCAATCCCCAGAAAGACGAAGGGCACCATCACCGCTGTGGCGGCCAAGCTCTCGATTTCGCTGTTGATAAACTGATGGGATATCTGATCAGCCCGTTCGTATGCCCCCAGTCCTCCATAGGGTTTCAATACCTGATCAAGCCGAAAAATGACACTGGCTGGATTAGTGCCTGGCATCAAAGACAGGGCGACATCATTAAACGCTCCATCCAGATCAAAGGCTGTTGCCAACGCTTCACGCCCCATCCAGATCACCCCAAAGCGCTGATTGTCTGGGAACAGCTCCACTCCCCTAATTTCATAAACATATTCTGGCGACAGGGCAATTCCGACAATCCGTAATTGCTGCCACCGTTCGTTGATCACGGCGCCCAGGGTATCCCCCAGCTCCAAATGATTTGCTTGCGCAAACACCTCACTGACTAAAACCTGATCTCGTCGTCCAGGCTCAATATATTGGCCTTGACGAATGAACAGATCGTTTAACATCGGGGTCCGCTGCTCAGGAATGGCAATCAACCGACCGGTTGCTGGTTCCGGCAGGGAGGGCACATCTAAATTCACATCCACGACCACCCGTGTCTGCACTTGTTGCACACCTGGTAGTTCAGCAATCCGCTCTATCAGGGAATCCGGTGCCCGCTTCAGCTGTGCAAACACATCCGCAAATTGATAGCGATCATAGTAGGTCTGCTGTGAAAGCTGCAGGGAATCGTAGGCACTCAGCATGGTCACCAAACAAGCAATCCCACAGGCGACGATCAAGGCGATCGCAATTACCTGTCCACGGAGATGACGGAGATCTCGAAGGAGTTTTTGGTCAAGGGCTACCACTCCAACTCTCCCGGTTTCAATTTGTGTTCATTCTCTCGAACAGCCACTATCTCGCCACTCCGCATGGTAATCACCCGATCGGCCATGGCGGCAATCCCAGCATTGTGGGTAATGACAGCTGTCGTTGTCCCTAACTCTCGATTGACTTGGGCGAGGGCTTCCAGGACAAGCTTACCGGTTTGGTAATCTAAGGCTCCCGTGGGTTCATCGCAGAGAAGCACTTGGGGGCGTTTGGCAATCGCTCGTGCGATCGCAACCCGCTGCTGTTCTCCACCGGATAGTTGAGCCGGAAAGTGATTGATCCGATCACCGAGATGAACCCGTTCTAGCGCTTCGCGGGGATGCATGGGCTGGGGAGCTATCTCGGTAACGAGAGCGACATTCTCCCGAGCAGTAAGACTAGGAATCAGGTTATAGAACTGAAAAACAAAACCCACACTCTGGCGACGAAAGCGAGTGAGAGTGCGATCACTAGCGGCGGTTAGATCTTGCCCCTGAAATATCACCTGTCCACTGGAAGGAACATCTAATCCCCCGAGAATATTGAGCAGAGTGGATTTTCCGCTGCCAGAAGGACCGAGTAAAACGATAAATTCACCGGTAAAAAGCTCCAAATCCACCGATCTGAGAGCCTCAACCGTCACCTCTCCCATCACATAGGTTTTGGTCACACCCCTCACCTGAAAAAGACTCGGACTGGCGAGAGTTATCCTGGAATTGCCTTTGTTGTTAGAGATTTGTGAAGGCTGAGACATGGGCTAAAACCATCGTCACGACAAGACTTATTTCCGTAATCTCCCCGGTTCGGCACGTAAAAACTCTTTGGCACATTAGTTTGAACTTAGTTTCCAAGCTTGAGAAACTTGTGAAGTAGCAAGGACGCTCACAACTTTCTCAATGAATACCCAGTTCAATCACTGTGCCCACAATTTGATGTCCCAAAATAAGTGGTAGTTTTGGGTCTGGCAGCTCGCCATCAACAATATGTAAATCGGTTCGACAAACCTCACAAACATGAACCTGCAATAGAAGTTGGTGAGAATTGGGGTTGGGAATGGGGCGTTCTATACACTGGAGAAGTTGACCAGGGGCATCTAGTTGCATCAATGTCACTGACTTAAGAAAGTAGAAAAGGGCTGTAAGTCTTGATAGATATAGAATCAAGACTTGCAATCCATCAATAATCTGCCTTCTACTATGTCTGAGTCAGCCGAAATTCTCAAGCACCAGTTTTCCCAAAGCCTGGGATTGCCCTGGACGGATATTCTTCCTGCTTCAATGCTGACCGACATCCTAGCAGAGGAATCAATCTCTTATCGCAACCGTGTGTATACGCCCATCGTTACGTTGTGGGCCATGCTCTACCAAGCATTATCTGCAGACAAAAGCTTGCGCAACACGGTCAAATGCATCACCACCTGGCTCACTGCCGCAGGAATCCAACCCCCCATCATCAGATACAGGAGCCTACAGTAAAGCCCGAGGAAGATTACCTGAGTCCCTGCTGCAACGGTTAATTCCCGAAACTGCTAATCACATAGAGCAAAGCATTCCCCAAGAACACCACTGGTGTAATCGAACAGTGAAAGTCTATGACGGCACGACAGTGCTGATGGCTGATAGTGCGGCGAACCAAGGGGAGTATCCTCAACATGGCAATCAGGCTCCTGGCTGTGGATTCCCCATTGCCCGTTTAGTGGTGTTTTTTGCTTAATCACAGGGGCAGTGGTCTCAGCCTGCATTGCCCCCTGGAGCATGAGTGAAATCGTCATCAGTCGGCTGCTTTATGAGGATCTGGAGGTTGATGATGTGGCCATAGCAGATCAAGCCTATGGCAGCTATGTTGCTCTAGCCCTGATTCAACAACAAGGAGCCGATGGGGTTTTACGTAAACATCATGCCCGTCATACAGACTTCCGTAAAGGACGTAAGAACGGGATAGGAGACCACCAAGTTCAATGGCAAAAGCCCACACGGTGTCCCGCCCACATGAGTGCAACGGAGTTTGCAGAGATTCCCAAAACATTGACAGTCAGGGAGGTATCGCTACGTCTATCGCGTCGAGGCTTTCGAGACCAGTTCATTATCGTCGTCACGACTTTACTGGATGCTCAGCGCTATAGTGCTAAACAATTGACTCGCTTGTACGGATGGCGATGGCAGGCGGCTGAAGTCAATTTGAGACACCTCAAAACCACCTTAAAGATGGAAATGCTCACGGCAAAGACACCTGAAATGGTGCGCAAGGATATTTGGTCTCATTTGCTAGGCTACAACTTATTGAGAAGTCTCATGGAACAGGCTGCCCCATGGGCAGAATATGACCGCTCTCGACTCTCTTTACAAGGGGCTCGACAACACTTTAATCAGATGCTGGTTTTGTTAGCAACGGCGACACAAGCGATACGTCAACGGTTGTATGCTCATCTGCTTGAAAATATTGCTACTGACCTTCTGCCTGTTCGACCCCATCGGCTCGAACCCAGGGTCGTTAAACGAAGACCTAAGCCCTTCCCCAGAATGCGACAACCGCGCTCTGTCCTCAAAGCCAATCTGGCTGCTTGATTAAGCTTATCTCAGTGCCATTGATCTAGTTGCATTGCTCGCATTGCTGATTCCTCCAAGGCTAGATGTAGATCGCTCAATACTTTTGGGGCAGGGGATCTCCTCACAAATTCATCAAGTTTATTTCTTAAAGTCAAAGTAGAAGGAGATGACTCCCCAACCATTTCAAACATAACGGTGCTTTATAAAACTTCTGTGGGGAGCATCCCAAACCAGTTGTGACAGCGAGGAGGCGTAATGATGTCTATTGTCCTTCGTGATCCGTTCCGTAGTTTTGAACGCATGTATCCATTAGGTTGGGAACCTTTTCAAGAACTGGAAAGCTGGCAACGAGAGATGGATCGGATGTTTGGACGGTTAATGCCAATTTCTAAAGGGGATGGAGAAAAGAGTCTTACCTTTATGCCATCTGCGGAAATGGACGAAACCGATCAAGAAATCCATCTCAAATTTGAACTTCCTGGTCTTGATGCTAAGGATCTTGACATTGAAGTCACCAAAGATGCCGTTTTCATCCGAGGAGAACGCAAGACTGAAATTGAAGCAGAGTCAGAAGGGACCGTTCGATCTGAATTCCACTATGGAAAATTTGAACGCGTTATCCCCATGCCCAGCCCCATTAAGACCGATAACGTTCAAGCAGAATTCAACAATGGGGTCTTGAGTCTCACCTTAGCGAAGTCTGAGGAGGATATGAAAAAGTCCGTTAAAGTAGCAATTAGCTAGATTCTTAATTACTGTTTCGTGAGGCTGTGATCGCACCTTGAATATGAAGATGCGATCACAGTGCTAATTGCTGGATTAATTTACAGATCACTGTCTTGTGACCCATGCTCTAGCCCCGAGAAAAAAACCGTGAGGTATTGCGAACCAGTCATGAGAAGTACTTGGCTATGTCCGACTCTGATGTTCCTGACACCTTTTTCGACATAGTTCATACCTTGTTCTAAGGTGCTCCATAAGCTATTCGCTAAAATGGCACTATCTTACAGGTCTCTTGCTAAGCGCAAACTTGGCCTTTTCCTGCAGCCTTAAATGGATGGTGTTATTGACGCATAAAGGCAGGAATTTTCACATGAATACTAAATCAGGTTATTTGTTCGGAGCAAAGCAGCACAGGCTCTACTATCGAGCTTGGTTTCACGAACATCCTCCTCAAGCTGCGGTGGCAATCATCCACGGCCTCGGTAGCCATGGCAGTACTTTTATAAATGCGGTCAATACCTTTGTTCCTCAGGATTATGCGGTCTATGTCTTAGATCTACGGGGGCATGGTCGCTCTTCTGGAGAGCGAGGCTATATCAACCACTGGTCAGAGTTTAGAGCCGATTTTCACATGTTTCTGCAGTTAGTTGAGTACCAACAGCCTAACGTTCCTCTCTTTGCCTGGGGACATAGTCTAGGCGGTGTAATTGTTCTGGATTACGTCCTACATTATTCCCATCAGCTGTTGGGCATCATTGTATCCGGTCTACCCATGGGAGCTGTTGGTGTTTTACCCTGGAAGTTAGCAATCGCTAGTCTTCTATCACAGCTATGGCCTCGATTTTCTCTCAATACGGGCATCGATCTAGCCAGTAATTCTAGCGATCCAGCCATCCTTCTAGACTATTCTCAGGATCCCCTGCAGCACACTCAAGGAACAGCTCGGTTAGCCACTGAGTTTCTCCGCACTCAAGCCGAATTACAAGCCCAGGCAACAAATATCCGTCTACCGCTGTTGATGCTCCATGGCAGCAACGATCAGACCGCTTCTCTCACCGAGAGCATAGCCTTTTTTCAAAAGGTCGGTAGCAAGACTAAACAACATCTAGAATATCCAGGAGCCTTTCACGACTTACACGCTGATCTGGATGCCCAAACAGTACTCGCTGATATAAGCCAATGGCTTCGTCAGCAGCTCACAACCTTTCAGAAGACCAAGGAACGACAGCTTAGTATAGTCAGCCTTTTGTGGTCTCTTCCAAAGAGCGAATGAATTCACGAATGATATCGGTCTTGGTCCGATGTGTTTTTTTCGCATAGCGGTCCAATATTTTTAGTTCATACTCTGGAATTCTTATGCAAAGCTGATTCTGGGCCATATGTATAGATATATGCTATACTGCGATTGTACCTTAAAAATTGTCATTCAACGCTACTGAGCATCTTTTAAGGTTCCAATTCAATGACCACGCTGTATTGATGCTATTCAAAATTATTCAAGCAGTGCTTCGGCATCGCTAATGCTCCTTATTGTTGTAGAAATAAGAAATTAGATCGCGTAGCTTTGCCAGAAGCCATCTCACATCAATGAAAGCGCGGAATGGTTGAGGAGACCTAGCACCGTTTGTGGAAGAGAGTCGCAAGTAGTGGCTCAAGCGGATCATGTTTACACCCAACGAGATTTACTGCCCACCCCCGCAGCCCGAGCATGAGGTCTTAGGGCGAACCCTACCATCACTGCTCGATGAAGCCTGCAAGAGCCATCCGAACGCCCAGGCATTTAATCATTGGACGAGAGAAGGCTGGGAACCCGTCTCATCACGGGCGTTCTGTACAACCACAGAGGAAATCGCTTTGGGCCTAAAAGAACTTGGGCTAGAGACGGGCGATCGCATTGCCTTACTGATGCACAGTGATGTCAACTTCTGCCTAGCCGATATGGGCAGCTTGCTGGCACGCCTGATCAACGTCCCTGTTTATATGGGTGAAACACCCGAAAACATGGTGTTTATTTTGCAGCACAGTGGTGCAACAGCCCTGATGTTGTCTGATCTGCAGGTGTTGAAGCAAGTTGCCCCTTGCCTACATGAAGTATCTACTCTGAAATTTGTTTTTATTGCTAATGGCCTTAACTCTTCGACTACTGAGGATGCTTTAACAAAACTTCGCGTCGATATTCCAGAGAGTATCCAGCTAATTTCTTTGTCTACCGTGCGGGCGTGGGGGATAGAGCAATGGTCAGATCAATCCCGGAAGAATTTAAGGGCCGAGATTTCACCTGAAGATGTGGCCACGATTGTCTATGTTGCTGGTGCGACGGGACGTTGTCAGGCATTTAGAAGCCAGGTATTGCCTATCTTTCAGGCAGTGACGGCCCTTAGACAGCGACTACAGCACGGTGCCCCCCTACCTGTGTGAACTTCCAAAAGGGGTCATGCTTACCCATGAAAATCTGGCAGGGAATGCGCTGGCAGCGTTTAGCATTATGCCGGGTCTTCGAACCGGTCCCCAGGAAACGGTCCTTTCTTTTCTGCCGCTCACCCACGTTTTTGCTCGAGTAATGCTGTACGGGCATCTGAGTTATGGTCATACGATTTATTTCACGACGCCCCAGCGGATCGTTAAACATTTACGGGAAATCCAGCCTACCATTTTATCCACAGTGCCGCGTCTTTTAGAAAAGGTCTATCAAAAGATTCAGGAGCGAGGCCAACCATTGCCCCGTTTCAAACAGATAATCCTCAAGTGGGCGATCGATCTAGCTCAGCGATACCAGCTGGGACGTCAGTCTCACGGGCTCTATACCTTGCAGCTAAAACTAGCCGATCAGTTCGTGTATCGCCAATGGCGTCAAGGATTTGGGGGGCGTCTCAGGTTCCTCCTTTGTGGCGGTGCTGCCCTCAAACCAGAGTTAGCCACGGTCTTCTCTGCTGCCGGAATTCCAGTCCTTCAAGGGTATGGTCTCACTCAAACGAGTGCTGTGCTGTGCGTGAATCGAGGGGAACTGAATCGAGCTGGAACAGTAGGGGTGCCTATCCCTGGTGTTGAAATTGAGATCGCACCCGATGACGAAATCTTGGCCAAAGCCCCCTACGTGATGAAAGGCTATTACAATAATCCAGTTGCAACCCAAGAAGCCATTGACGCGAAGGGCTGGTTCCATACTGGCGACTATGGAGAGATAACTGATGATGGATTCTTGACCATTACCGGCCAGAAAAAAAGTCTCTTTAAACTATCAACCGGTAAGTATGTAGCCCCTGAGCGCATTGAGCATCATCTTGTTCAATCCCCGTTAGTGGATTGGGCTTTGGCTGTGGGTAATCAGCGCCCTTACTGTGGTCTGCTCATTTTTCCCAATCGACGGAGACTGCAAAGATTGGCCAAGAAGCTGGGGTTACATCTTCCCCTTAACGAGATCGTAGACCATCCGCAGATTGTTGCTGAATATCAGTTACTGATCGATGCGGCTAATCAGAAACTCCCGGCGTGGTCAAGGATAAAACGCATTCGCCTAATACTTGAAACACTCACCGTTACCCATGGATTACTGACACCCTCCCGACGACTCGATCGGGAATCAACCTGCACAGCCTTCGCTGAAGAGATTGAGGATCTGTATAGCACGGTTGTGCCTTCTAGGATCCAGTCAGTTACTTCCCCTATCCTACCAGCATCTGCATCGCTGACGTTGGAAGCTTCTTAGGGCTTCATTCCTGCTGAATTTATTGAGGTTTGTTGTTATGTTGAAACCATTTCGGACCGCTGCTATTCTCGGTGCAGGTGTGATGGGCACTCAAATTGCGGCCCACCTCGCTAATGCAGGCTTGGTGGTTTATCTCTTAGATCTGCCTGCACCTGGAGTCCATAAAAACGCGATTGTTGAAGCTGCTTTCCAGAGAGGGCTCCAGCAAAAGCCTCCGATTTTCTTTACTGAAAAAACAGCCTGCCGCATTATTCTGGGTAATTTTGACGATGACTGGCATCGCTTAACCCATGTGGATTGGGTGATTGAGGCTGTAGTCGAGAAGCTAGAGGTTAAGCAACAGCTGATGGCTCGTTTAGAGGGTCACATTCGCGATGATGCAGTGGTGTCAACGAATACGAGTGGGTTGTCTATTCAAGCGATCACTGCAGATTGCTCTGATGCTTTCCGGCAGCGATTTCTGGGAACACACTTCTTCAATCCCCCCGCGCTACCTGAAGCTGTTGGAACTGATTCCTACTGCTGAAACGGATCCACAAATTGTGGATCAACTAAAGTGGTTTGGACATCTCTATCTAGGTAAAGGGGTGGTAGTCGCGAAGGACACCCCCAACTTTATCGGCAATCGAATTGGCGTTTTTATCAGTATGCTCGGTATCCAAGCCTTTACAGAACAGGGATACACCATTGAAGAGATTGATACTCTCACGGGGACGTTGACGGGGCGTCCCAAATCTGCAACTTTCCGCACGGCAGATATTGTGGGTCTCGATACGTTACTGTATGTGGCTGAAAATCTATATCCTGCCATCCCTGACGATGAAAGTCGTGATGTTTTTCAGGTGCCAGGGATTCTGAGACGCTTAGTAGAGGCAGGACAACTAGGGGCCAAAATGGGTCGGGGCTTTTATCAAAAAGTGGGTAAAAATATTCTCTCCGTCAACCCGCAGACACTAGCATACGAAAAGGCTCAGTCCATGCATCTAGGGAACTGGAAAGCCATTGCTAAAATTAAATCTCTTCCTGAACGTTTGCGAAAACTCTATCAAGATGACGGTCGAGCGGGAACATTGTTTCGGCAAACGATACTGAGAATCTTAAGTTACAGTGCCCATCGGATTCCTGAAATTGCCGATAGCCCCCTCAACATTGATCAAGCCATGCGTTGGGGATTTGGCTGGCAGCTCGGCCCTTTTGAAATTTGGCAGGAACTTGGCTTTGCTAGAGTCCTGAAAGATATGCAAGAGTCTGGGATGACGGTGCCCAGCTGGATTGAGTCCATGCAGCTTGCAGGCATTGAC
This sequence comes from Acaryochloris sp. 'Moss Beach', assembly GCF_021497025.1. Taxonomy (NCBI): domain Bacteria; kingdom Bacillati; phylum Cyanobacteriota; class Cyanophyceae; order Acaryochloridales; family Acaryochloridaceae; genus Acaryochloris; species Acaryochloris sp. 'Moss Beach'. Next base: position 202,845 of record NZ_CP071719.1, on the reverse strand, counting down.
CGCTTCTATCAAAGGGCTAGCGAACATAGAGCAGCGTTTGTCTACCAACCCCTACATGGCTACCATCCAACAGAAACACCACGGGATGAACTGACTGTTGCTCAGATTAAGACTGATCCGAGGCACACGCTGTGGTCAAGTGCTGAAGCCGCGCTGATTGATATGGGGGATCGCGTTGCCCTATTTGAGTTTCGTTCGAAGGGGAATACCCTTGGACAGGTTGTGGTGGATGGTTTCTCAGAAGCATTGGACATCGTCGAAGTTGGGGACTATCGCGGTCTAGTCATTGGAAATGATGGGGAGCATTTTTCTGCCGGGGCTAACCTGGCAGACATGATCAAGTTCTCACACCAAGACAAGGTCAATGTCTTCACAGATTGTGAGCATGGTGCAATTGCCCATCTCCTCGATCAGTTTCAGGCTCTGATGCTGCGAATTCACTACTTCCCCAAGCCAATTGTGGCAGCTATTCGGGGGCGAATCTTAGGGGGTGGCTGCGAATTGGTGATGGCCTCTCCCCACGTGGTGGCAGCGGCTGAAACCTACATTGGTTTGGTGGAACTGAGTGTGGGGCTCATTCCTGGTGCAGGCGGCATTATGACCATGGCTAACTGGGCTGCTGAGCATGCTGCCAGTGATTCCCCCAGCGATATTCAGCCGTTTTTAAAACAGGCTTTTGAGCATATAGGGATGGCGAAGGTAGCTGGCAGCGCCTATGAAGCTCAAGAGTGGGGATATTTACCGCCTACTGCCCAGATTGTCATGAATAGCAATCGTCGTCTCTTCGTAGCCAAGGAAGAAGTGCTTCGCCTAGCTGGTGAGGGCTATGTTCCGCCACCCAAACGCAATGCGATCAAGGTGTTGGGCCAACCGGCCCGTGCCATGTTTGAAGCAGCGGCCTATCTGATGGGACAGGGAGGCTATATCTCTGAATATGATCGCTTTCTTGCAAACCGATTGGCCTTTGTCATCACAGGGGGGGATCTGTCAGCACCAACGTTAGTCTCCGATGATTACCTACTGGGACTAGAACGCGACATGTTTTTACCCCTGTTTACAAAGCAAAAAACTCAGGAACGGATTATGCATACGTTGAGAACTAAAAAGCCTCTACGAAATTAGTAGGTTCCACCTTAACCCTCACAAAAGACGAGGTCAATGACATGAATAACGCATATATCGTCAGTAGCGTTCGCACTGCTGTTGGAAAATCCCCCCGAGGTACTTTGCGGAATAGTCGACCCGATGATTTGGGTGCCGCTGCTGTTAAGGGCGCACTCGATAATGTTCCCAAACTTGAGTTCGATCAAGTCGAGGATCTGATATTCGGTTGTTCCTTCCCTGAAGCCGAGCAGGGGTTCAACTTGGGGCGCGTGATTGCCCTGCGGGCGGGTCTTCCTCACTCCACTGCTGGTTGTACAGTGAACCGTTTTTGTTCATCGGGTTTACAAACCATTGCCATGGCAACCCAAGCAATCATGACAGGTCAGGCAGAGGTGATCGTGGCTGGGGGGGCCGAATCTATGAGTCTGATTCCGATGGGGGGACATTACCTAACGCCTAATCCAGTCTTGCTGTCTGAAGTTCCTGAAGCTTATCTTTCGATGGGACTAACAGCAGAAAATGTGGCAGAAGAATTCCAAATTTCTAGGCATGATCAGGATGTTTTTGCGTTGCAATCGCATCTCAAAGCCCTGGCTGCCCTTGAGAAGGGACGGTTTAAAGACGAGGTTATTCCCTTTATGGTCAAGGAAACCACTTTAGTAGAGGGACAATCTCAAACCACTCAAACCAGGTTCGACGTAGATGAAGGCCCTCGTGCTGACACCAGCCTTGAAGCCTTAGCTCAGCTCAAACCTGTCTTTAAGGTCGAGGGTACCGTTACGGCAGGCACGTCTTCCCAAATGTCGGATGGGGCAGCAGCAACGGTTGTGATGAGTGAGCGTAAGCTCAGAGAGCTTGCCCTTGCACCACTAGGCCGAATGCTGGGCTACTCCGTGGTGGGGGTACCACCGGAACTGATGGGTATGGGTCCAGTGGAAGCAGTGCCCAAGGTGCTGAAGCAGGTGGGATTATCTCTCAGCGATATCGGTTTGATTGAGTTGAATGAAGCCTTTGCGGCCCAGGCTTTAGCAGTTATGCGAAAGCTGGGTTTGGATGAAGGCATTGTCAATGTGAATGGTGGTGCGATCGCCCTTGGTCACCCATTGGGCTGCACAGGAGCAAAATTGACTGCCACCCTACTGCACGAGATGAAGCGTCGGGGCATTCGCTATGGACTGGTGACCATGTGTGTTGGGGGTGGCATGGGTGCTGCAGGTGTCTTTGAAAACTTGATGCTTTAACGTCTCTCCCTTTTTTGTACCTCACATAGGAGAACAGCCCATGACACTCCTCATCTCCCCCATAACAACTCTGGTTCTGCTGTTTGTCTTCATTCTCCTGGGATACCTTGGTGTTCCCCTATGGATTTGGACTCTTTACGTTGCAGTAGGCATTGGCACACTCCAACCGTCTATTTGGATTTGGAGCCCCCTGATCGGTCTGGCAGTGGTGATCAACTGGCCCCTTTTACGCCGCTTGTTGCTCACTTCTGCTGTCGTCAAACTCCTTCAATCACTGCAGCTGTTTCCAAAAATTTCTTCAACAGAGCAGGCTGCGATCGAAGCGGGAAATGTCTGGGTCGATGGTGAATTTTTCACTGGAAAACCCAATTTTGAACGCATCCTCAGCGAACCCTATCCCCAACTTAACCCGGAGATTCAAGCTTTTTTGGATGGCCCCGTTGAACAAGTCTGCCGGATGGCCAGTGACTGGGAAATCTATCAACGCCAGGATCTCCCGCCCGATGTCTGGACTTATCTCAAACAAGAGCGGTTCTTTGGCATGATGATTCCCGAAGAATACGGAGGGCTAGGCTTCTCAAATCTGGCCTATAGCGCCGTAATGGCCAAACTGGCCTCCCGCTCCTTTACCCATGTGGCAACGGTTGGCGTCACTAACTCCTTGGGGCCTGCTAAGCTTCTACTTCGCTATGGCACCAAGGAACAGAAAAATCAATATTTACCTCGCTTAGCGAGTGGTGAAGATATCCCCTGCTTTGCCCTCACGGAACCCAAAGCCGGATCAGATGCGGCCAGCATTACGTCTAGTGGTGTGGTGTTTAAGGGAGATGATGGTCAGCTCTACCTCAAACTCAATTGGAACAAACGCTATATTACCCTGGGTGCCATCGCAACCCTCCTGGGCCTGGCCTTCCAACTTCACGACCCTGACAATCTTCTGGGTAAAGGGGAACACCCTGGCATTACCTGTGCTCTGATACCGACCGAAACACCCGGCGTCATTCATAACCGTCGCCACGATCCCATGGGCGTTCCCTTCTATAACTCACCGTTAGAAGGCCACGACGTCATGGTTCCGATTGGACAGATCATGGGTGGCATTGAACAAGCAGGTCAGGGTTGGAAAATGATCATGCAAACTCTGGCAGCGGGGCGTGGGATTAGCTTCCCGGCCACCTGTACGGGGGTGACTAAACTGGTGGCTCGCGTAGCGGGTGCCCATGCTGTAGTCCGCAAACAGTTTGGTTTATCCATTAGCCGTTTTGAAGGGGTTGAAGAACCCCTAGCCCGGATTGGGGGATTCACTTATATGATTGATGCGGTCCGCCTCTATACCTGTGGCGCAGTCGATCAAGGCGAACAGCCTGCGGTGATATCCGCAATTGCAAAATCCCAAACCACCGAACTGGCCCGTCGCGTCGTCCTAGATGGTATGGATATTCTGGGGGGAGCCGGGATTTGTCGCGGGCCTCGGAACCTACTAGCCAATATCTACACGGCCATACCGATTGCCATTACCGTGGAAGGGGCCAATATTCTGACGCGATCATTAATGATATTTGGCCAGGGTACGATTCGCAGTCATCCTTATATTTACGATGAGATTTTAGCCATAGAGCAGTCGGATGTAGCTGCCTTTGATCAGGCTTTCTGGTCTCATCTTGGCCTTATCGTCCGTAACGGTGTACGGGCTGGCCTGTTATGCCTGACGCGGGGGCGGCTCACTCGTTCTCCCGTACAAGGCGAAACGGCTATTTACTACCACAAGTTAGCCTGGGCCGCAGCGACCTTTGCTAACCTCAGTGATTTAGCCATGCTGTCATTGGGGGGGGCTTTAAAGCGTCGAGAAAATCTAACTGGGCGCTTTGCAGACATGCTTGCCTGGATGTATCTGGGGTCAGCAACACTCCGACGCTTTGAAGCTGAAGGACAACAGGTGAAAGATTTACCCTTAGTGCATTGGTCGATGCAGTATGCCTTTGCTCAAATTCAACAGGCAGTTGAAGGAGTCGTCTCTAATCTTCCGATCCTAAGTGCTGGCCTGCGCCAACCTATTTTAGGGATGTGGCGACTGAGTCCTCTTGGAACCGTGCCATCTGATGAATTGGGGCACCAGGCTACTCAGATTTTACTGATACCTGGACCAGAAAGGGATCGACTCACTCGTAATATTTATCTTCCCAATCACACTGAGGAAGCGGTAGGGCACCTCGAAGAAGCTTTACGCTTATCGGTGCAGACAGCCCCTATCCTTAAAACCATCAAGAACGCCATAGCAGGAGGGCGGCTTCCTCCATCCAAACCATCGAAGCTGGTTGATGAAGCCCTTGAAAAAGGAATAATTAATCTTCAAGAAGCCACCTCTCTCCAACAAGCAGAAATCTCACGTAGCCATACGATTCAAGTGGACTCATTCACCTTAGAGGAGTATCAGCAGAAAAAACGGATATCGCAGATTCGCTACGTATGAGTTCCGATGTAAGGTCAGCCTAGAGGCGAATGACCCAGGACATCACTTTAACGACTATTGGCGTTATTGATGTTCCACTACGCGTAATTCAGCTTAAATTAGTGTCCAAGAAGTCTTGAAAAATCTGAAGTCAGTGTAAATCATTCGCTAAGATGCTGCTTCCCAGTCCTTTAATTTTTCATGGTTAGGTGCTGGAGAACGAGATCGCAATAGCTGTTTAGGAACACCAATATTGCCCCCCCTTGGTAAGTATATTTCTTTGCGTCGTCGATGCTTCGATTTCTTGGATTTAGCGCTTGCCCGTTTTGAATTGGAGGGCTTTTCTGTCGGCATCATCATCAATACCTCCTGTCGTTGAGGGTATTGGTCACCCCCTGATTTAGGCAGAACCAACATCCTTCAACTTGTAATATAAGTTCTCAACGATAATCAAAATCATACTTCTGAACAGCTGAGATTCCCTCTAACTTCAGAATACGAAGCAATGCTGAAGATCTTATGAGTTAAGTGATGCAGCAAAGCTAACTGACTTCACCCCTAAATTGACGATATCGATAGTAGGCTGCACAAGCACCTTCGGAAGACACCATAGGGGCACCAAGCGGGTGCTCTGGGGTGCATTGGTGACCAAAAGCAGGGCAATCGGGTGGCTTTAGAAACCCTTGCAGAATCTGGTCGCTGATGCAATTGATCTCAGATTTAGTATCAACGCAAACTGAAACACTGGAATTTTGGGGTAAAAGGGCCTGGGCATCCCGATAGGCATACTGGGGGCGCAACTTCAAACCACTATTGGGAATGGTGGTTAGCCCCCGCCACTGACGATCACTCGGTTCAAAAACCTCTGCCATCAGTTGCTGAGCCTCCGAATTTCCCTTGGATTGAACCACCCGAGGATATTGATTCTCCACCACTGCTTTTCCAACCTCCAGTTGTTGGAGGCAGTGGTAAATACCTTGCAGAATGTCCACGGGTTCAAATCCCGTCACCACAATTGGAGTGTGATACTGGGTTGCGATCTCCTCATAGGTTGCATACCCCATCACCATACACACATGCCCAGCTGCTAGAAATCCCTGTACAGAACAGTCTGGTGCAGACAAAATGGCTTTCATCGCTGGTGGGACCAAGACATGGGCCACGAGTACTGAAAAATTAGATATCCCTTGTCGATGGGCTTGATATACCGCCATCGCTGTCGCTGGTACCGTTGTCTCAAACCCCACCGCAAAGAACACAATCTGCTGGTCTGGATTGGCTTGAGCTAACTTCAGGGCATCTAGGGAGGAATACACCATCCGTACCACTCCGCCTTGTGCCTTTGCTGATAACAGATCACCCTTTGTTCCGGGTACTCGCAACATATCCCCAAAGGAACAGAGCATCACTCCAGGGGTTTTGGCCAGTGTAATTGCATCATTAATTAACGCTACTGGTGTCACGCAGACGGGACACCCCGGTCCATGAACCAAGGTGATTGCCCTGGGTAACAGTTGATCAATCCCATGCTTCACAATCGTATGAGTTTGCCCACCACAAATTTCCATAATGGTCCAAGGCCGAGTTACCAGATGATCAATCTCGCGCACCCAAGACTTGACCAATCCAGGATCTCGATACTCATCTACAAACTTCATATTCCAATCTTCCTTACAGCCCTACCTCCAACGCTCCCGATCTCAGATCAATCCCCATCTCAGTCTTAAAAAGGTCTCGATATATCTCGCTATTTTGCTCCAATATAAATCCCTAATTCTTTAGCCGTCTGGACCAATCGCCCTTGTGGATTAACTGGATCTGGACACTTTTTCTCTCGATGACATTCCTTAATTCTGGGGATAACGTTCCTTAAGGGCTTACTTGCAACTTCGCCATTTTCCCAAACCACAAGACGGTTGAAATATTGCTGAGAAATCAGGTCAACGGCTTCCCGGCCAAAGCGAGCTGCTAAGAGACGATCAAAGGCTGTGGGCACCCCACTCCGCTGGATATGCCCCAAAACGATTGCACGACAATCTACCTCTTGCAGATTACAAAACTGAGGATGACCAGACGAACATAATGTTTTACTTTGCACCTGAATCTGTTGAGCTAAATACTCGCAAATGCTTGCAACTTTTTGCCCATTGGGTCTGCGCACCCCTTCAGCAATCACAACTAGAGCGAAACGCCGACCGCCTTGTTGGAGCAAAGCAATTTGACGACACACTTGGTCAATCACGGATGGGCTCAAGCATGGGGTTAACTCCGGTATTAAAATTACATCTGCGCCCCCTGCGATACCTGAATGTAACGCCAAATATCCGGCATCACGCCCCATCACCTGAACGACCATAATTCGATCATGGCTCGCTGCTGTGAAGGTGAGATCGTAGAGTGATCTCGTAACGGTATTAACAGCCGTATCAAACCCCAATGAAATTTCTGTAAAGGGCACATCATTATCGATGGTTTTTGGAATGGCCACCCACCGCCACTGCCCTTTTTGGGCAAGGTCGTCAATAATATCCAAACTCCCATCTCCACCAATGGCAATCAGAGAGTCCAAATTCAAACGCTGAAAACCCTGCAAAATTTCCTGTGCGATCGCAGGATCACTCGGATTGCCTTTGTTTAATGCTCCCAAGATACTGCCACTGAGGAATTGTAAAATATCTAATCCCCCTAACAATCCTGGAACATCATATCCATGCTCTGTTAATCTCAGGTCTTCAGGAGTACAGTGTCCTAATTCAAGATTAATAAGGCCTTGGGTGCCATAGGGAATGCCAAACACCTCCCAACCTTTGTGAGTCGCACATTTAATAACTGCCCGAATAATGGCGTTAAGCCCAGGGCAGTCACCACCGCTGGTGAGGATACCGATCCGTTTAGCTGGGTCCATAGAACTGGATATAACAAGGGGTTCACAAAAAGAACAGACTGATCAGAAAGAGATAAATTCTGAAGGGTCCGGTAACCGTCTCAATCAAAATTTAGATCGTTTAGCTTGAGTGTCTCTTTGAGAGATTTAAACATTCATCGGCATCAATCCTAGGGGATGATACGTTTGCAAAGCTTCAATATATTGAACACGTTCAAATGCGCTGGGGTCTGGACAATTAACCTGGCTCATACTCCCTTGAAGTTGCTGAATCGACTCATACTCATGCCCCTCTAGCCACTGACATAGGGCCTGGTCAAGCGTGCGGAGATGATCGATGCCGTGCTGGATTAAGACGCTCACCAGCATCGTGGCGTTGGCTCCAACCATCATCATTTTCAAGACATCCGCTGCAGTATGAATACCGCTCGTAGCGGCAAAGTCTACTGGCAGGGTTCCATAAAGAATAGCGATCCAACGCAGAGGTAATCTTATATCCTGCGGTGTACTTAGTAGTAGGTTGGGCCTGACTTCTAGGGTCTCTATATCGATATCTGGCTGATAAAAGCGATTAAAGAGGACAAGGCCATTTACCCCTGCATCCGTTAACCGTTTCGCCATATGCGCTAGATTGCTAAAGAAGGGACTAAGCTTAATCGCTACTGGAATATTGACTGTGGAATTAACGGTATGAACGATATCAATGTAGCTTTGCTCGATTTCTGCTCCTGTAATAGCCATCTCAGTGGGGACAGCGTAAATATTCAATTCCAGGGCATCAGCACCAGCTTCCTCTATTTTTTTAGCGTAGCTTGTCCATCCCCCAATCGTTGCCCCATTCAGACTAGCGATGATTGGAATATCCACGGTGGCTTTGGCTTGATGGATGTGGTCAAGATACTGCTCTGGCCCTACACGAAAGACATCAGGTTCTGGACAATAGGAGAGAGCTTCTGCAAAACTTTCGGTCCCCTGGGTGAAATGATGATGAAACCCAAGCCGATCTTGACGTAATTGTTCCTCAAACAAGGAGTGCAACACGATAGCGGCAGCGCCTGCATCTTCCATATGACGCAGATGATCAATCTTTTCTGATAATGGTGCACAAGCCCCAACCACTAGAGGAGAACGGAGTCTCATTCCCAAATACGTCGTACTTAAATCCATCTATTAGCCTCCTGTTAGGTGAAACGACCTAATAGTCACCAGCGATATCGTTACAGAATGAACTAGTCCATAATCTAAACAGTGAGTTTGAGGATTCTGTGAAGAAATCCCATCACCCACTGGGTTAGAGGACAATCCTTAAAGCTAGGCATGTTGTGATTGATGAGACTGCAGGTGACCTGAATTGGCAATCAGTTTTCATATAGTTCAACTGTATTGGGATATAACCCATATCTTGATTCAATCTGTCTAAGCGATGCTGAAGTGGGATAGATGCTTATTTTCGAGGATCTTACCTGTCCCCAAAACAACGCTATTTAATGGATTGGGGGCGATATGAACAGGTAGATGAGTCAAATCTTGGAAATACTTATCAATGCCGTAGAGTAAAGCCCCGCCTCCCGTTACCATAATTCCTCGCTCAGCAATATCGCTGACTAACTCAGGATGGGTCTTTTCTAGAAAGTTGAGAAGAGAAACAGCTATCTTATGCAACGGAGTGGATATAGCATCCCGCAATTCATCACTATTGATTTCAAGTCGTTGAGGTAATCCCGACCCCACATTAGTCCCTAAAATTTCCATTGGCGTATCATTACAGACTGAGTCTGAAGCAGAACAAAATTTAACTTTGAGACTTTCAGCTGTCAATTCACCAATCTTGACTTGGTAGATTTGCCTTAAATAGTCAATTATGGCTGTATTAAAACTATCTCCTGCAATAGAAATGGCTTGACTATTGATAACTTGAGAGGAGCATATTACCGCCATCTCAGTAGTGCCACCACCGATATCAATGATGAGGTTGCCTTTAGGTTTCGAAATCGGAAGTCCTATCCCTAAAGCTGCAGCAATAGGTTCATCAATCAGAACAACGTCTCTTGCGCCTGCTTCCAATGCTGCTTCAGTCAAAGCTTCACCCTCTACACTGGTTGCACCACAAGAACAGCCTAGGACGAGTCGAGGGCGGAAAATTCGCGTTCCACGTTGGGCTTTACGAATGAAGGCTTGCAACATTGTTTGGGTCAGTTTGAGGTCTGCTATGACCCCATTTCTAACGGGACGGCAAACTACTACTGGTGTGCAAGTACGGCCTAGCATCTGTCTAGCAGTATTGCCTACAGAAATTGGAGTTTGAGTGAATTGATTAATTGCAATGACTGAGGCTTCATTTAATACAACACCTTCTATGGGGCTATAAATTAAAGTATTGGAAGTTCCCAGATCTATCCCAAGCGCATTGTTCAGATGATGTAAAACGTTTAGAGTTTTCCACCATGAATCAAAGATTGGTGGGGGGGTGGTCGTGCAGGGTAAGCGCAAGAAAATCAAGCCTCTGAAAGGCTAGACTGTAAAGGAAGAGAAGCGCCTAGAACTTTGAGCATATACGCTTCATCCATGCTCGCCCGTTTTAGTTTTTGACGGGTACTTTTCTTAAAGGACGTTTCTTGATTGAGAAGGTTGATGCTCCAGCGTCTCAGGATGGCCATGTTTTCCGGCGCATGTCCTGTGCGAATGCGGCTAGCATCTTCGCCAAAGGTCACGTCTAAGACCCAGTGGAGTTGGTTCTCAATCGACCAATGCTGGCGGATGGCTTTGCCCAACTGCTGAGCATTTGGCGGTAGAGAACTGATATAAAACATCACCTCATAGGTGGTTTTGTTCCACAAGTGACGGGTTCGAGCGACCTTGACGATGGTTTGCAAGCCCTTCCACTGCGCCTGCTTGTACAGAGGACCCATCTGTTGAAGGGACACGGCCCAAACTTGTCGTTTTTCGCGACGATGGTGCCCTGCTTCCACCCGCGCATCATAGCTGTGCTCAATGCACTTAAACTCATTCGCTTCAGCCGTTTCAAACCATTGCTCAACCTGCTCAAACAGCGTGGGATGATTCTCCTTGAGGGCCAGCACATAGTCAGCCTCTTTAGCTTGAATGTGGCGGGCAATCTCGTGCTGAGTTCCCATTGCATCAATGGTAATAATGCACCCGGCAATGTCTAATAGCTCTAGCAGTGCTGGAATAGCGGTAATTTCGTTACTCTTGTCTGCAACTTTGACCTGTCCTAGAAATAACCGATACTCACTGGCCCAAGCACTGACCAGATGCAATGCGGATTGGTCTTGATTGCGATCATAGGAACCTCTGAGTTGTTTGCCGTCAATCGGTATCACTTGAGCGCCGAGGGTTGTCACTACCTGATCCAACCAGTGATTGAAACTCCGCTCAAAAGCGGAGGGGCAAATACGCTCAAACACTCGTCGATAGGTGTCTGCTGTCGGCATCCCAGACGGTAGGCTCAGAAAACTCGACAACCAATCTTGATGGCTTAGACCATAGGTTTCAATGTCTTCCCACCCTTGTGCGCCACCTAAACTTGCCAATAGTCCAATCACGACGATGCTGACAAACGGATGCTGGACACCTTGGCCTCCCCGTGGATCAGGCAAATCTTCAAAACACTCGGACAACTGTTGATAAGCCTGATCGCAATCACTGGCAGGCAGGAGTGACGAGGATGAGTCAGTGGAAGCTGGTGAGGAAGGGGGCTTGCTGAATCCTGTAGCCATGGGGAAACCCTTTTAACAGAATGGAGTTCCATAGCATATTACAGCTTCATTTTTCTTGCGCTGCCCCTGGGTGGTCGTGAGCCATTTATCTGGAGGAGATAATGCATAGTTCATAGGGAAAGATTGAGTTGTGATGGTTATCAGCAGAAGTTTTAAAGATAGCTTTCAGATTACTGAAGATATTTGACTAGAACCATTCAGGAACATCACTTTTTACATTTTCAATGCCTTATTCTTAACCACTCTGTGTCAAAAGAAGCTATCGCATCATAGGACGAGGTGGCATCCGTGTGGCAAGATCAGTGTTAGGTTTTGATACAGCAAAAAAGTCTAACTTATCTTCAAGAAGTTTTTTCTGCTTTACATTCAATCCTCGTATATTGAGGACTTCTTCAACCGTTTCATAAGGCCCATTGTTAATTATCTTTTTAGCAAGAGTTGGATAATAACCTGGGCAATTCTTAAATGCGATTGCATTGGCGTTGTTTAAATCAATCTTTTCGTCAATGGGTATACATGGATTTTTGCTTTGTTTTACTGGAGAGTCAGAGACTTCCATATTTTCAAAAGACTGTTCTAGTACTTTTCCAGCATTGACAGGTATTTGAAAGCTAGATGTTATTCCAATAAATATCAAAACTGTAAGGCAGAGCACTATGAAAATTTTTTGAAAATATTTCATGATTATTTCTCCTTTTGCTTGTATGTCAAGAAGTTATTTTATGAACACAGTTCTTTTTGTCACCAGTTGTTATCTATCTTTGAAGAGACCAGTGTAGTACTAGAGATATTTAACTTCCCATTCTTGCTTTTTTATTGTGAGTAAATATTGTGAGGTCTTTATGAATACCTCTAGAGTTAGAGCTGATTTCTAAACAGCACCTACAGTCGCTAATCTGTGAAGGATTGACGCTCATCCACCTAATTGCTTCGCAATAGGGATAGGGATTCCTGGTTCACCGACTTTTGGCTAGATAGCAATGCATTCATGCTGCCACCCCCCGCTAGACCGTCTCCACAAGCATTTTGGTTAATTACTGCAGCACTGGCAATATCTCTAGGCATTGAAGCCCCATAGTTTGGGCAATCATGCCAGCAGTCTGCCAGTTTCTTTTGCTATCTAGTGCTTAACCATGGCGAATATGACAGGTAAGCGAGGAATTATTCTCTCCATCATCATTAGGAAAATATATTTCTTTGAGGGTATGGTTTGCCCACCAATAAACCAATAATGCCAGTGTAAGGAGACTTAGTTTTACCCATAAATGAGGTGTATCCAAAAAAAAGTTGAATAAATTGCAACATGACTACCCCCTTTAAACTATTTAAGATAATATCTTGCTATTGCTACGAGCTAAAACTTTTTTCTTTTAGTACTTATAATTTACTAGAGAAATGTGAGAAATGTGTGAGAGTAGTTTTCCTGTGCGTATTTGCGCATCTTCGGCACCAGCTGCATGAACCTCGGCGCCCCCCTGACAGAAGTGTCCATTAGTAGCCCCAAAACAGGCAATGTGGATATGTTGGCATGTCAGTCATTCGATAGGCAATATGGGCTTTGCCCAATGTGATTTCTAATTGTCACTTTCCTTGTCATTGATCAGTGAACTGGTGAGCTTTCGCATCGACTCTCCTTTGAGGGTGACTCGAATAGAATCATGGACAATCGTTAGTGTCCCGATTTATTCGCCATGAGCTGAGATAGCTGAAATGCTTTGGTAATAGATAATTCAGAGCATTCCTTGATGAACATTGCCCAACGCGAGCAGCAGATTATCCGTATTCAGTCTCAAAGTTCCTATGCCTCTATTAACAAAGCCCTAGAAGCAACCCTTCGCCTTGAAGCAAACCGAGTCACCCAGAACGCAGTAGAGTCAGCACTAGACGAAGAAGTTCAAGCTTATCTATCAGAGGTTCAAGGGGATCGACCTCGACGTTCAGGCTACTATCAACGGGTCCTCGATACTCAATACGGCCGTATTGCTCAGCTGTCTGTCCCTAAGCTACGGAAAGGGAATGCAGACCGAGAGTGGCAGATTTTAGAACGTTACCAACGAGTCTCTCGGTAGTCTCCTCGATTTTTGCCTCGGCTTGTACGTCATGGGGTTATCGCTTCGGGATCTGCAAGAAGCTCTCTATGAGATTCTAGGAGCAGTCTTATCCGTTAATGCCATTAACCGAATTACGCTAAAAGCTCAGAAGCAAATGTTTCAAAGCCGTCAGACTCGTCTTGAGGAAACCCCTCCTATTCTGATTGTCGATGGTGTTTGGGCTAGTGTTCAGTGTTCCTCAGAAGACTTTTGGGAAGACCAAGCTGGGCATATCCGGAAACTACGTCATGCGGAAGACCGAGTCATTCTAGTCGCTATGGCAGTGTGGCCCGATGGCACCCAAACGGTGCTTCATTATGAAATGGCAACGCAAGAATCGGAGGCAGCTTGGTTACTGTTCTTTGCGCATCTGTGGCAACGGGGATTGCAACCCTATTCGGTGAAATTGATTGTCAGTGATGGCACGACTGGGTTGCCTAAGGTGATTCGTGCTCTGTTTCCCCTCGCACAACATCAGCGATGCATTACTCATAAGGTTCGAGCGATGCTCCGGCATTTGGGATATGAGCAATTGCCACACCTGGATGCTCAAGGACAAGAACTGTCCCACTCTGAAGCCAAGAAGCTGCGATATTCACAAATTAAACACGATGCCTATGCTATCTATAAAGCGCCAGACTGGGAAGAAGCGATTGTGATGTTGCTCGTGTTTGCACAGAAATGGACAGACCTTGAACCCGATGCGGTCAGAACCTTTATCAAAGATTTTGCCCTGACCTTGAGTTTCTATGATTTTGATGAATCCCTTCATTCGCTGATTCGTACTTCCAATGCCCTAGAAAGGCTGTTCCGGGAATTCCGAACCAAAGCTGATGAAATTGGTGCTTTCCCCAATGAGGAGAGCTGTTTAGCGATTTTCTTCCTCGTCTCACGCAGGGATCATGCCAAGCATGATCGGCTCAAAAACCATGGCGAATAAATCGGGACACTAACTGAAATACGATCAATCCTATAGATTGGTGGCTACCGGAGATGATGGGGTGGATTGAGGAGATGGTTCAGGCTGGGCTGGAGCAGGAACGGGTGGCGAGGATTTGGGGGTGATTGGGCTTACACAAAAGTCTTGACACTCCCTGAAAAGACCCAGGAAACTCTTCAGTCCTCACCCTTTGCTATGAACACTGCACACTGCCTATGGCCGCACCCCAACGATTCTCCAGTATGATCGTTCGCTTCTTGTTCTAACGGATTATTGTTGCTTCACTTTTGAGCGGTATCTTCATCTGTTACCTGTGACTTGTTTTCAAGGACATCCTGTAACGTCCTTAGCAAGGTAGCCGCGGAATAGGGCTTTTGGAGAAAAGCTTTAACACTCTCCCCGATCGTTGAAGAAACCTGTTCATGACCCGGTAAACCACTGACGACAATAGCCTTTAACTGAGAGTTGATTTTTTGCATAATTTGGATGGCCGTTGCCCCGCCTAATGTGGGCATTGTCATATCCATCAAAACTACTTTAATATCCGTTTGATGCTGGGTATATTGGGCGATCGCGTCAATGCCATCGACAGCAACCACTACTCTATAGTGATGATTTTCTAGAACACGTTGGGCGACTTCACGGATCGGGGCCTCATCATCTACTACTAACACCAACTCTTCGTGCCCTGAGGGCAAATCTAACGCTTCTTGCTCTACTGCATCTGCTGCCTCAATCGCGGGCAGATAAATCTTAAATTGAGTCCCTTTACCTAATTCACTGTAGGCAGTGACAAAACCGCCATGACTTTGAATAATGCTATGGACAGTGGATAGCCCCCAAGCCCGTCCCTCCCTCAGGTTGCTTTGTCGTAAAGAAGGGCTCGAAGATATGCTCAAGGTGATCTTCCGAGATGCCACTCCCTGTATCCGTAATCGTGGCTAGAATATAGGGGCCTGTCTGAGCCTCTATGTGGTTGGCAGCATAGGTTTGATCTAGCATTAGATTCGTTGCAGAAATGCTTAAAATTCCGCCCTCAGACATCGCATCACGAGCATTGATGAATAGGTTCATGAACACCTGATCGAGCTGGGTTGCATCTCCTCTAACAGACCAAAGATCTTCAGGCACATCTATAGAGAGTTCAATAGATTTTGGAAAGGTTCTATAGGCGAAGCTCTGAATTTCTGTAATTAAATGTTTAATTTGCAGCGCCGTGCGTTCACCCTCCACACCTCTGGAGAACGATAGCATTTGGCTAATGATCTTGGCACCACGTTTGGCACAATCTTGCAAAATCTCAAACTGATGCTGAATATGTTCGTTGGTATCAGGGAGTTGCATCGGTAAGAGCTGAGCGACCCCATAGATAGGAGTAAGAATGTTGTTGAGATCGTGGGCAATTCCACTTGTGAGTGTGCCAATACTCTCTAGTCGCTGGGCACGAAGAAACTGGGTTTCTAATTGCTTTTGCTGAGTGATGTCTGTGTTGACGGTCAGGATTGATTTAGGGTTGCCTAGCTCATCCTTCACTAATGTCCATCGACTCATAACCGTGATGTCTTGTCCCCCTTTTGTGATTTGCTGACATTTGCCTTCCCATCTCCCTTTACGAGTCAAGGACGGATGAATTTCTTCTTCTTGATCCATTGCATCGTGATAGAGCAACTGATTAGCATTTTGACCTAAGACTTCCTCAGAAGCCCAACCATAGAGGGTTTCTGCTCCTTTATTCCAAAATAATATCCGGTTATCTATGCCTCGAACCAAAATGGCATCTGTTGCAACATCCAAAAGCGCTGCTTGCTCTTGGACCTGTTGTTGAGCAAGTTTACGATCCGTGATGTCAGTGGCCACACCATCTAACCGCATCGGTGTACCGCCATCGTCATAGATTACCCAAGCGTGGTCCAATAACCAGCGGATAGATCCATCAGGCCGAACGATCCGATATTCCATTTCATTGCTGCCAGTTTCTATCAGTGAATTCGTAAAAGCTCTGATTCGACCTCGATCATCAGGATGAACCATTTGCAGCCAAAGTTCCGGGTGTTTTAGAAAATCAGTAATGGGTTGACCATAAATTGTCTCAGCGGCAGGACTGAGATAAAGCATCTCAAATGAATCTGCCGTTACAGACCAGACAATATCTTGCAGGGAATCTAGAATACTGCTCAGTCGCTGTTGACTTTCTTGTTGGGCAGTCTCTGCCTGCTTGAGATCGCTTATATCGTTAACGATATAAGCAAATCGTGTTGGTTGTTCAACCCTATCTTTGATGGCCACTACAGTTGCGGATAACCATCGTTGACCCACCTCCGTTTCGTGTGAATATTCAAAATTCTGTGGTTTTTGGGTTCGTGCCGCCTCCCGGTACTGAGCAATCCATTGTCGAATGTAGCTTAAGGGAACACCCAATTTGCTGGCTCGTTTGTTTTGCATCTCGACTGGGGTGACATTGAACAAACGAGCTGTCACTACATTGTCAGAAATATGTAAAATGTCATCCTCTAAGAGTTCCACAACGCCCATCATCATGGGGGCACTGTCAAAGAAACTACGAAGCTTTGATTCACTTTTCTGGAGAGTTACTTTAACTTGCTTACTCTCCGTAATATCATGCCCGACACAATAGATCAGTTGCTGTTCAAGATCCGGTGTCGCACTCCACAACAGCCACTTATAAGAGCCATCTGAGCAGCGATATCGATTTTCAAAGGTAAGGGTCTGCCTACCACTAGCCAGTGATTCCGCCTCAGCAGCAGTGGCCGCACGATCCTCCGGGTGGACAAAGTTCAGAAAGGGTTGCGTCAACAGCTGTCCATTTGTATACCCTAAGATGCGCTCAAAAGCTGGATTGATCCGCTTGAAGTAGCCATCCAAACCAGCTATACAGAGTATCTCCAGAGATAGTTCAAAGAATCGCTGCCGCTCAATTTCTACAGTTTGTCGCTCTAGCTCAGCAGCAGCCCGTGCTGCAAAAGCTTGCAGCACCTCTGTCATTAGCTGCGGGTCTGGCAGGGTGCGACGACTCAAAATAGAGATTAATCCGATAACTTCACCCGCAGCATTAATCAAGGGTGTCCCTAAATATCCTTCAACTTGGTAACGCTGGAGTAATAAGTCTTGAGGAAAAAGTTGCTGAACATTGGATGGATAGAGACAGGTCTCTTTCTCCACAACTCTCTCACAGGGAGTTTCAGTCAAATCGTGCTCAAAATTCTCTATCTCCTGCCCGTCACCATAACCGGCTAGGGTGCGTATGCAGTGAACAGGCTCACGAACTTCACCGATGAAGGCATAGTCTACTCTTAATGACTTGGTTAGCGCTTTCACTAGCGATCTCAAAAAATCCTTCCCTGTCTCCGCTGCCACCCCCAATGCTAAGTTGTGCAGCATCTCTTCACGTCGCTGTAGCTTCGAGGATCGCTCTTGAACCATTTGCTCAAGGTTCTGATTGCGTTGCTGCAACAGATCCAGCATTTCGTACATCTCAACTGGGTCCACGGGCAACAGATGACTCTGTGTAATAATTCCCTGCAAGTTCCCTTGAGTATCAGCCACCACTAGCCGTTGCACTTTATGGCGTCGCATCGTCTGGTGTACTGTCCATAGAGAATCTTTTGGGTCAACAAGAAAAAGCGGTGTACTCATCACCTTCTCAGCCTGGGTTCGCTCCAAATTCAACTCTAGCCGCTGGCACTGGACAATATCTCGCTCAGTAATGATCCCAATCGGGCTGAGAGCATGGGCAGGTCCATCTCTTGGTTTAACAATCACCACACAGCTCACCTGATGTTGAGCCATGATCTGAGTAATCTGGAATAATGACTCCTTCGGCAATGCATGAATGACCATCGAGTTCATTGCTTCATGGACCTGACGGATTTCCATCAAATCAGCAGGCTCTAGAAGACTACGTAACTGGCTGGGTGTTAGCAACCCCAAAACCTGTCCTTGCTCATCAATCACTGGTAAATGGTGAATCTGATGATGTCGCATCAGATCTAGAGTCGAGAGAACATCTAGGTTATCCTCAGCTTTCAAGGTCATGACCTGCTGCGACATGACATCCGCAACGGTTAGTTCAGCTAGAGATCGATGTTCTGCAATCAGCCTGACAATATCTCGTTCAGTCAGGATACCGACTAGTTGGGAATTGTCCAACACGACAACACAACCTCTGTGCTGAACAGCCGTCGATCGCTGATGAGGGGCCGCATTCTTTCTTGAAGGAAGAGGACAATGAATCGAGGTCTGCCCCATTTGACAAATTGCTGCAGGCAAAGGCGTATCAGGCGCAACCGTAAGCGAAAGGAGATCGAGTGTCTGATCCAACGAAAAAGCTGAGATTTGCCGCATAACTATGAAAAGCTAAGAGGACATCTTAAAAAGGCAGGTCTTAATCTTAAAAGGCCTAGGAACCTTAGCTTGAATGGCTAGTAATGTGATTTTCTTGCTATGTCTGAGAACTCAGACATAGCATCTAGGGATGGCCTAGCCTTTCCCAAAGCTTTCAGTAAATATTTTTTATCTTCTAATAAGTAATTGTACACTCTACGTAAATTCCTCTCATTTTTAGGAGAAATATTGACTAAGCTAAAGAAAATTGTGGGATAGATACAATTCTATTCTTCTAATGCCAGTTTTCTAAAAAATAGATGAAATTACTTTTAATTCTCACAATTTCCTCATATTTGAGCCCTAAATTCAGGAAGATGAAATTTGCTATGGTTCAAAATCTCAGCTGGATAGGTAGGTGACGATTGTTAAGAACTTCATCAGATTCCTCGAGACTATATTTAACAGTGCTTGACAGCATCACCTTTTATCTTAGGAAAATTAACTATGTCAATTTATGTTGGTAACCTGTCCTTTACTATGACTGAAGCGGATATCAATACAGTCTTTTCAGAGTATGGAACCTGATTGCCTGACAGAAGTAGGTCAAAGCCTTTATTTACATAGTTTATGAGAAAAGAGTGGAGAGACA
This sequence comes from Acaryochloris sp. 'Moss Beach', assembly GCF_021497025.1. Taxonomy (NCBI): domain Bacteria; kingdom Bacillati; phylum Cyanobacteriota; class Cyanophyceae; order Acaryochloridales; family Acaryochloridaceae; genus Acaryochloris; species Acaryochloris sp. 'Moss Beach'. The sequence continues at coordinate 183,407 of NZ_CP071719.1, read as the reverse complement.
TGTGAGGCTAGATTTAATCACAAATCAGCGTTATTCAAATGTCAGGCCCCACCCAAATTTATCGTCAACTGTTTTCCTTTTTACGTCAACACAGCCATTATCGAGATTTACGCCATCTCATTGCTCTGGGCTGGATGGTAAGCGCCTTAATCTGTAGTGAACGCTTAAGCTTATCTGCCTGGGAATCCTATGTTCCCTGCCGAGCCAGAAAAGCCCAAAGTGTCGAGCGTCGGTGGCAACGATTTATAGCCAATCAACGCATTGATATTAACAAGCTATATGTACCTCTAGTCCTGCTAGCCCTTAAGAACTGGCAATCTCATCGTCTATACCTGGCAATGGATACAACGGTGTTATGGAATGAATATTGCATGATTCATCTATCCGTCGTCTGCTGTGGCAGAGCAGTACCATTGTTGTGGAAAGTATTAGAGCACAAGAGTGCAGCTGTCGCTTTTGAGGAATATCAACCGCTATTGCGCCAGGCCCGTTGGTTATTGCGGCAGCATCCAGATGTCATGGTGTTAGCAGATCGTGGGTTTGCGAACCATCAACTGATGAGCTGGTTACAACAGAGCCATTGGCATTACTGTCTGCGTGTCCCTTGTGATGTCCTTCTCCATGGTCCACGTCAATGTCCAAGAGAAGTCCGACAATTGTGGCCATCCAAAGGCGAAGCCCTCCTCTACCGCAATGTGGGGCTTTGGGAAGACGGCATCTATCGGTGCAATCTGGTGTTGGCTAATATCCGAGGAGTGAAAGAACCATGGGCGGTGATTACAGATGAATCACCCACGCTACAGACCTTGTGGCAATACGCTTTGAGGTTTCGGGTCGAAGAATTATTTCTCGATAGTAAGTCTGGAGTGTTTGAGCTAGAAGAGTCGAAAATTCGCTGTGCTGATGCATTAGAGAGGCTTTATCTGGTTGCTGCTGTGGCACTGCTATTCAGCACGACTCAAGGAATGGCTGTTCACATTAAAGGGCTGCGCCAACAGGTTGACCCACATTGGCGACGAGGCATTAGTTATCTCAAAATTGGATTACGGTGGCTCAAGGGAGTCGTCCATAAAGGACGGGAGTTGTTGATGCCAGTCCCCTTGCTCTGCCATGATCCACAACCGTGTTTTGCGTCTAAAAAAGCTCAAAAGAAACACTACAACAAAATCTGGTTCTCTCGCATCCGCTCTTTACAGTGCAAGGCTTTATGAGCAGGGGAAGGCGAAGATCTGTCAGGCAGTCAGGTATGGAACAGTCACTAGGGTCAATATTCCTACAGACCGTGAGACAAGTCGTCCTAGAGGTTTTGCTTTTGTAGACATGGAAGCTAATAGCGAGGAAGAGGCTGCCATTTCAGCTCTTGATGGTGTCGAGATGATGGAACGTAATCTCAACGTGAATAAAGCAACTCCCAAGAAAAATCGGATGGCAAATCGTGGCGGTGGTCCTGCTTGGTAATACTTTAGGTATAGGTTTCAAAAACGTGTAAATGCTTAGTAGATTGAGTTGAGATACTACATCATTAATCTCTCAACTTGAAAAGAACAGCTTGCCAGATCAGACTTTAACTATGGACTGCATCATAAACTTAACTGTTGCTGCTCTTCATTTTGGACTGTTTTACAAGTTAATTTTGTATGAATTCAATTCTTTTGACCATCTGATCCGTTATAAAAAATACATCAATGGCACTGGGCTAATGATGAAAATTCTAACAGCAACCTTTATAAAGGCTTTACTGAAGGACAGACTCCATGGATGAAGGGCAGATTGTCTAGCTAGCAAATACCGCAGCTCGCAATCTACTCAGCACCCCAAGTCCTATAATCCTCTTTAGGCATATGTCCAAGTCTCTCCCCAAGGTCTAAAAGCCTAAACATTTAAGATGGCAAATCAGCCTTTTGAGTTGATTGGATTACTCACTGTTAATGGAACTATTCTAGAGGTAAACCAATTAGCTCTAGATGCTATTGGTTTAGAGAAGACAAATATTCTCGGTCAATTTTTTGGGGAAGCACCTTGGTGGACACACTCACCAGACCTTCAAGAGCAGCTACAAGCATCTATCGCTCAAGTAGCTTTGGGACAAAGGATTCAGCAAGATGTCACCTATATCAGCCTATCAGGTATCTCCAACCCCTTTACACTGTCGATAAAACCCATTTTCTCAGAATCAGGCCAGGTTATCTTTCTATGGGTAGAAGGTTACATTATCAGAGATCAGGAGCCACAGATAAACCACCCCAATCTCAATCAGGAAATAGAGCCTGAGTTTCAATCCCGAACGAGGCACCTAGAAGAACAACTCGCCCGCAAGCAACTGCTCGCTAATATCACCCAAAATATCCGACAGTCTTTAGACTTTGACGAAATTTTATCCACAACTGTTACCGAAGTCCGTCAAGCTTTACAAGCAGATCGAGTACTTATCTTTCATCTCACCTCACAAGGATCTGGGATAGTCATAAAGGAATCTGTCGTGCCAGAATACCCGATGACATTGGAAATGATGTTTCTGGATGAATGTTTTCCGGATGAATGCTATGAGCATTACTGTCAGGGGAACCCTCGCATTGTTTTAGATGTGTTCAAAGATGAATGGGCTGACTGTCTAGCAGAGTTCATGGAGCAGGTTGGGGTCAAAACGAAAATTGTTGCGCCCATTGTGCAAATGGATGACAACCATTTGCCGCGGGTATGGGGTCTGTTAATTATCCATAGCTGTTCTTACTATCGTCAGTGGCAGACTAGTGATGCTGAACTACTTCAAGATATCAGCAATCAGTTGGCGATTGCTCTGAAGCAATCCGACAGTTACTCCCAGATCCTAAGCAGGGAAACACATCTGCGCAACGCCTTCGAGAATGCAGTGAATGGGATGGCTATGCTCACCATGAGCGGGCATTTCATGCAAGTTAACTCAGCCCTCTGCCAACTCTTAGGCTATTCCAAACCAGAACTACTCCAGCTAGACATTCAAGACCTTATCCAGCCACAAGAACTTGGTGATTATCTTAACTGCGTTCAACAGTTAATCACCAATCTGACATCTAATCTTCAGATTGAAAGTAAGTTACTCCACAAATTGGGTAAGACCCTATGGACCATTTGTAGTGGCTCCCTTGTTCGCGATTCTCAAGGGGAGCCACTCTATTTTGTTATACAGGTTGTAGATATTTCCGAACGTCGTGCTCTAGAGCAGATGAAAAATGAGTTTATCTCCAGTGTTAGCCATGAGCTGCGGACCCCGCTTGCCTCTATTCATGGCTCACTAGGATTATTAGCATCTGGGGTACTGAATGAACAGCCAGAAACAAGTAAACAGATGCTCGAAATTGCTGCTACTGAATCAGAACGTTTGGTTCGCCTGGTGAATGACATCTTAGATTTAGAACGTCTTGAATTACGCAAAATCATATTGCATCAGCAGTGGTGCAGTGCGGCATTACTGATGCAGAGAGTTGTTGAACTCCTAAGCCATACAGCGGATAACAAAGATATCTGCCTCGTCATTACACCGACCACCCATCAAGTCTGGGCGGATGAAGATCGTATCATTCAAGTTCTTGTGAATCTCGTTAGCAATGCGATTAAATTCTCAAGTTCTGGATCAACGATAGGGCTCAGTGTTCTAACGCAGAATGGCAATACGCTATTGCTATCACAGGGTAATCAACAAGCTTCTCTTGAAAGGGGTATTTCCGCTTCTTCACATGTCCTATTTCAGGTCAAAGATCATGGCAAGGGAATTTCGGCGGATAAATTGGAAATCATTTTTGATCGATTTCAACAAGTCAATGGTTCTGATTCCCGTGAGCAAGGAGGCACAGGTCTTGGCTTAGCTATCTGTCGAAATATCGTGCAGCAGCATGGCGGCACTATTTGGGCAGATAGCGAGTTAGGCCAAGGCAGTACCTTTTGCTTTACGCTCCCTGAACCAGAAAGCAGATAGTGCAAGGTTAGCAGCAGAAGGATTACTTACTTTAGGACAAGAAGATCTGATGTCAGAAAAACACATCCTCCTGATTGATGATGAAGCGTATATCAGAACGGTAGTAAAGACTTGTCTGGTTGCTTTTAGTAGGTATAAAGTGTCAATGGCTGAGTCTGGTCCAGAAGGATTATTCATAGCTAAACAAGAGCATCCAGATGCAATTTTACTGGATTATATGATGCCGGGGATGGACGGGATAATGCTTCTGCGAGAGTTGAGAAAGGATGCATCAACCCAATCCATGCCTGTGATCATGCTAACAGCAAGGGCAGAGCCCGCTGATCAATTGAAATACGCCGAATTGGATGTTTTCGGAGTAATTAGCAAGCCTTTTGAACCCCTAACGTTAACGACTCAGGTGGCTAAAATACTGGGTTGGGAATCATGCAATTAAATCGAAACTGTCAGCCTTGAGTAGCCAAAATTGAGGAATCACTGCCAGTCTGATAGGCTGATTGCTTACCCTAAGCCATGCTCTATCTATCTTTCATGGATTGTCTTCGTTGCTGATCTACCCGAGTTTCCTTTCTACAGCGTAAACCCCAATCTCAGTTATGCCATGTTTCGCTGTAAGCAATGTCGGCGGAACTGGTTGGCTGACAAAAGCTGTGCCACATAAAAGTCAAGCTGTATCCAGTAATGGCGTATAGTGATCGGCGGCATACTGTGGGAGCCAGCATCATAAGATTGGATATCACTCTAACCCTAGTGATGCTGTGAAAAAAACTCCCGTCTCTATGATTCCTTGAACCTCTGGCTGGGTCAAGGGTCATGCTGGAGCCATCGCTCTCATTTAACCATCTGCCTGTGGATGGTCTGCGCTTTGATTCAAACAGGCCAAGTGAATCTGCCCCAGTGGTTATCCTATATTCCCTGTCGAGGTCTGTATGCCCAAAGCAAACAACGACGAGTGCGTCGGTGGCTGGGTAACAGTCGCATCAATATTCATCGTTTATACAAACCGTTAATCCAATCGGCTCTGTCTCATTGGCAGCAGTCCACGATTTATCTGAGCTTGGATACCTCTTTGTTCTGGGATGAGTACTGCCTGATTTGGATTGCAGTGGTCTACCGGGATCGTGCCTTGCCATTAGCTTGGAGTGTCCTTGCCCATCCAAGTGCATCCGTTGCCTTTGATGCTTATGAGCATCTCCTTCTGATAGGCGACAATTGCATAGACCGAATACATGACCGCCTGACAATTACGTAGACCTCTCTAGAAATCAGGATCTCATTCTCAAAACACAAGAGATCTCAAATCAGTTCAGAGAGCATCTATACCTTTTCACTTTTTTATAACTCCATACAGGAAAGACACTAGGGTTTGTACACCTAAGACGATTAGGGACCTCTAGTGCCAGCTCCTATTAAACCTCAACAGGTACAGCTTTATATGAAAACAAAACAATCCGGCTCTTCCCAAGACACTGCAGCTGCCAAAGCAGGGATCTCAACCCGCACTGCCCGTCGTATTGATAGTGGCACCCATCGTCCCCAACGAGGCCGCCCTCATGACTGGAAAACCCGTGAAGATCCGCTGGATGGATTATGGGAATTAGAACTTGAGCCGATGTTAGAGCGTGAGCCTCGATTAGAAGCGACTACTCTATTTGAGACCTTACAAGAGGACCATCCTGGGCAATATGATGACAAGATCAGAACCGTGCAACGCCGAACCGCTAAATGGAAGGCAGCTCATGGCAAGCCCAAAGAAGTGATGTTCAAAATTCAACATCATCCTGGAGAGATGGGACAGTCAGACTTCACCCAGCTCAAAGGTTTCAGTGTGACGGTTCAGGGTGAAACCTTTCACCATATCTTGTATCACTATCGACTGAGTTATAGCGGCTGGCAGTACGTGCAGGTGATTCAAGGCGGAGAGAGTTTTATCGGCTTATCTCAAGGACTACAAAATGCCTTATCTGCCTGTGGTGGTGTGCCTAAGACCCACCGTACCGATAGTCTGAGTGCCGCCTATCGCAATACCGGCGGTCGTAACCCCCCAGCTGACTCAGTTGTATTCCACTCTGTGTGACCATTACCGGATGGAGCCGACCCGCAACAATCTGGGCGTCTCTCATGAGAATGGCGGCATCGAGAGCTCCCATGGCTATTTCAAGCGGCGATTATGCCAGGCCCTGTATCGTCGAGGCAGCTTTGACTTCGAATCCGTAGCTGAGTATCAACAGTTCATCGAGCAAGTCATCGCTAAGCTGAATGCCAAGTGTCAAAAGAAGTTTGCACTGGAGCTCCCCACATTACAACCTTTGCCCAAATATCGCACCCCTGATTATGAAATCCGCAGCGCTAAAGTCAGCTGCAACAGCACGATTGCCGTCCGCTGTGTCCTGTACACAGTCCCCTCTCGCTTAATTGGTCATCGGTTGAAACTGCACCTATACCATGACCGCCTTGTCGGTTTCTTAGGCACCACTCCCGTAGTGGAATTGGCGCGGGTCCATGTCCATGGCTCTGGGAAGAAGAGACGGGCTCGTAGTATCGATTACAAGCATGTGGCAGAAAGTCTCAGGAGAAAGCCCCATGCGTTTCTCTACTGCCAATGGCAAGCAGACTTACTGCCCAATCTTCAATGGCATCAGCTATGGGAATCCCTCAAAGCTGACTTTGAGCGGGACCAGGCTGCCCGTTTGATGACAGAAGCCCTCTACATTGCTGCAACTCAGGATCAAGAATCCCAGGTAGCTGACTATCTACAAACCCAACTGGAACAGTCCACCCTGACCTTGAGTAGATTAAAACAAGCCTTTGAGTTCAAGCTCTCGACTGAGCAATATCCTGACATCATTTCACAACAGCACGCTCTCTCCGACTATGACCAACTCCTCCAATGCAGCACCGGACAATCCATACGACAATTTGATGATGACGCTCAAGCAGCTCCGGTTAAGACATTTCCTCGACGAGTGGCAGAGCATCGAGCATCAAGCGACTCAGGAGAATTGGTCCTACGCCCAGTTTCTATTGGCTTTAGCCCAAGGGGAAGCCAGCCGTCGAGAACAGAATCGGATCTCCCGCGCGCTAACCGAAGCGCAGCTGCCCTACGGCAAGTCCTGGACCAATTTTGAGTTTGACCATATTCCCAGTCTCAATCCAGCAGCCATCATGGAGTTTTCCCAAACAACTCACTGGCTAGAGTCGGGCAGTAATATTTTGATATTTGGGCCAAGCGGAACAGGGAAAACACATGTCAGCTCTGCATTAGGGACTTCTATTGTTGAGTTGGGGAAACGGGTGAAGTTTGTCACGGCCACAGCGTTGGTGCAACAGCTGGAACTGGCAAAACTCCAACTGGAATTGCAGAGCCTGTTGTCTAAGCTCGACCGGTACGATCTGCTCATCATTGATGACCTCGGCTATATTCAAAAGTCTGATGTTGAAACCTCGGTCCTATTCGAACTGATTGCTCATCGCTATGAGCGAAAGAGCCTACTCATCACGGCTAATCAGCCTTTCAGCCAATGGGATAAGATCTTCCCCAACTCGATGATGACAGTGGCTGCTATTGATCGCTTAATTCACCATGCCACCATTTTCGAGATGCAGGCTGAGAGTTTTCGAAAACAAGCAGCTGCTAAAAACGCGGCCAATTCTCCAAAGACTTCTAGCTAATCCCAAGCGAGAATAAACCTCCTTTACCCCACCATCAATAGAGATGCTTACTCGAAAGCATCTCTATTGATGGTGGTTTTATTGATAATTGTCATTTGCTCTCTGTCGCGATGGTCTCCGACCGGCCTTCGGCCATCACCGAGGCAGAAGATCATCGATCTCAAGTACAAGTGACAAAGCTTCAAATCAAATCTCTAATAGCAGGAGGAAAATCAAAATACTTTCGGACTATGTAATTGACATTCGACATCCTTCTTCGGCCCAATTGAAGGGTCGCTGACACCAGCTGCAACGAAGCCTATAAGTTATATAGGGTAAGCTTTCTAGAGCTTAATATCTCTCAACACTTTTTAGCTCTCTGTAATAATTTAGATTCTGATCTAACGTATTTGCGTTGTTTCAGGACCCAAAAAGTGCTTGATTGCAGCTGGTGTCAGCAACCTTTCAATTGGGCCGATCGGTGAGTTGCAGGAGTTATGTCAGCGTCAGCAAATCTCTATGCCCGCTTATGAATTTGAGGATTTACCGGAAGGTTTTCGCTGCATAGTGCGGGCGATGGGCCTAGAGGGAGTTGGTGAGGGGCCGTCAAAGAAGCAGGCGAAGGTGGGGGCTGCGGTAAGGGTGTTGGAGAGCATTCGGAAGTCAAAATTATGAGCCATACGATAGTGGGTCGATCTTGAGCTGTTGAAGGATAGCTATACTTAAGGCGATGCAGTTGCCCATCTTCATAAGCACTTAACCTTGAATAAACAAAATCTGTCCAGCAGTAATTTAGTACCGCTTATTAGTGTGGCATTAGTCACTCTGGTTATTGGGTTGAGTAGTTTTTTTGTGATCAATCCCGGTCAAGCTGGAGTTGTCAGTATCTTAGGGAAAGCAAGGGATATCGGATTTTTGGAAGGGATTCACTTCAAGCCTCCGTTAATATCCACTGTAGATATCTATGACTTGACGGTGCAGAAGTTTGAAGTACCAGCACAAAGTTCAACCAAAGACCTGCAAGATTTGAATGCCCGTTTCGCGATCAATTTTCGGCTTGATCCGATTCAAGTGGTGGAAATTCGTAGAAAGCAAGGCACCTTAGAAAATATTGTAACCAAAATCATCGCCCCCCAAACCCAGGAATCCTTCAAAATTGCTGCATCAAGGAAAACCGTTGAAGAAGCGATTACCCAGAGAACGGAGCTGAAACAAGACTTTGATGATGTGTTAGGTGAACGGCTAGGTAAATACGGCATCATAGTTCTAGATACCAGCGTGGTTGATTTAGATTTCTCACCTGAATTTGCCAAGTCTGTCGAAGATAAGCAAATCGCTGAACAACGAGCAAAAAAGGCGGTTTATATCGCTCAAGAAGCAGAACAGGAAGCGCAGGCAGAAATTAACCGAGCTAAGGGGAAAGCAGAAGCACAAAGACTACTCGCTGAAACCTTAAAAGCTCAAGGTGGTGAGTTGGTGTTGCAAAAAGAAGCCATTCAAGCTTGGAGAGAGGGAGGGTCCCAAATGCCAAGAGTGTTAGTTAGTGGAGGAAAAGATCAATCTAGTATTCCCTTTCTTTTGAATACAAAGTAAATGAGGATTGTCACTACTCAATCTCAGCGGGAAAAATTTAATATTGTCAAGTAGCCTCGCTCAATATTATCGGAAGTTGCTTCCAGCGAACTCGCTTTAAGCCTTCCATAATCCAGTCATCATCACTAGTATCCAGAGTATCCATCAAATGTTGGACAAGTTGTTGAAGGCTACGGTGTACACACAAGTCTGAATTAGACTGTAGTGAAGCCGTATAGAGCATCCTCAAAGATATGGAAAATCCTATTCTGGTGCACGAAGAACTGATCAATGGAACTACCTTTGGAGACCTTCGTTTACTCAAAAGGGGGCTTCATTATTCGATGCCATTCATCACCATCAGAGCGTAAGCATCCGTCAAATCAGCCAAGGTCGCGCAGAGCAAGTGGGCTTCTATCGCTTCTTAGAGAATGAAAACGTGTCCATATCTGAGTTGGTCAAAAGCCTCTGTGACCACTGCCAGCAACAGGTCAAAGGACGACACGTTTTAGCCGTTAGTGATATAGCAGTCGCCACTCTAATTAGGACGCTAGGTACAACACATGTTCCATTGCTTCTCTAAGTGAACCGAAGTGCTCTAATTGGTGTCTAATTCGACTTTTAATCCAAGCCCACGACCGTTCAATCTTATTCAAATCAGGAGAATAGGGTGGCAAGTACCACACTTCACATCCTGCGGCTTCTACCAGTTGCTCAATTCGCCCTCCCTTATGGAAGGTGGCATTATCAATGACTAACTTCTGCCCCGGTTTGAGCATCGGTATCAAACAAGTCTCAAGCCAAATTTCAAATACGGTGCGATTGCAAGCCCCTTCAATCGTGAACGGGGCCATGAGCTGCTTTCCTCTCAAAGCTGCAATCATATTGACTCGTCCACTTCTGCTACCAGACTTTAAAGCATAGACCCGCTCACCTTTGGGACCATAGCCATAGTCATACTCATCTCGATTGTCCATCCCTGACTCGTCAGCATAGACGATATCGTCTGGGTCTACTGTTGTTAACTTTTGGACGAACTCAGCCCGTTTGTGCTCATCGCGTTGGCGGTAGCCATAGGTCTTTTTTTTCGAGTAAATCCAATATTCTTCAGCGCTCTTGAAATAGTACGCTCACTGATTTGCCCCTCCCACAACTCGGCCATCTGAGCTTGGGTTTTATAGCGATGTTCTTGAGCAAAAGCTCGAAACTTGTCCCAGTCTGTGATTTTGTGGCTATGGCCAAGGTGTTGTCTAGGGATGGGATGAAGATCACCTGTTTCTGCTTTGAGACGTTGCCATAGATTAATGGTGTTACGACTGATATGAAAGGTGTCACTCGCTTCTGAGGGAGGCATGCCATCAAGTTCAATAGCATCGATCACTTTGCAACGTAAATCGTAGCTGTAGATTTTAGGCATCCATTGAAAGACATAACAGTATCTCTAGTTTATTATGTCCTGAATAAAATGGCGCTTGCTATACAAGTGAGGTCAACTTACAATCTCATTCAGGACGCTTAAAGCTCGAAGAATTGGGTGTCGTCGGCAATGATCGCGATGTGGGCTTTTTCATACACCCGACCCTCGCCTTAGATGCAGGGACTGGTTTCCCGTTAGGATTGAGTGCACTTCAACTGTGGACTCGGGACCCGAATCGTCCAACAGTCAAAGATAGAGGAGGATATCAAAATCTGCCGATTGAGGAGAAAGAATCCTTCAAATGGTTAGCATCTGCTGAGCGAAGTCAACACTGTTTGAAGACAGGAGGGGCTAGCCTGGTCACTCATATCGGTGACCGAGAATCGGACTTGTATGAAGAGTGGGCAACGGTGCCTGATGCATTCAATCATCTCCTAGTCAGGGTTCGTCAAGACCGTCGTCTGCTAGGTCAATCCAAATCACTCTATGGATATCTCAAATCACAATGGGGGATTGGATTTACCACGATTACGATTGAGTACGAATCCCGTACTCAGCGGATGGCGAGAGATGCAAAGCTACTGATCCGCTGTGCTCCAGTCAAAATTCAACGACCTGAGCATTTAAAGGAATTGGACTATCCACCGAGTATTCAACTGTATGCCATCGAAGCGGAAGAACAGACAACGCCCAAAGGTCAGAAACCGATTTATTGGCGCTTATTGACCACTCACACGGTGGAATCCCTTGAGCAAGCGCTACAAATCCTGGAATGGTACAAATTCAGGTGGAGAATTGAGCGGCTTTTTGCCCAACTAAAAAAGACTGGTTTAGATCTTGAATCGACACAACTCGAATCAGGTGAAGCAATTCAGCGCCTCACCGTCTTAGCCTTATCTGTTGCGGTTGCGACATTGCAAATGGTGGAAGGACGAGACGAGCCACAATGGCCTGCATCTATCACTTTTACCGATGAACAGCAGCAATACCTGAAACAAATTGCCCCCACAGTCCAAGGTAAAACTACAAAGCTACAAAATCCTTATCCGATTAACTCCTTGGCCTGGGCAACTTGGATTGTTGCTCGCCTGGGTGGATGGAAGGGGTATCAGTCTCAAAGACCTCCAGGTACAGCAACGCTAACCCATGGCCTGAAACGGTTTGAGACGATGTTCTTTGCATGGGAAATAGCTCAAAATCGACTTATGTGTACACCGTAGGTTGTTGAAGGGTGTGAGTCTGATCTTCTTTTAGGGTGGTTTTCAAAGCTGGAGCAAATAACAAGGGCGGGTGTAGCTTTGATCGATAAATCAAAATGGGTTGATCGACTTTCTGTATGGATTTAGAGCAATTGGGACAAGGATGTGTCTGAAAACTGCCCTCAATTATGCTATGGATCGAGTCTGGTTGAGAACCCTGGTCCAAAATCAACCAGACATCAACTGTCACCATCTGGTTGCAATGAGGACAATGTACTTCAGTAGGTCTGGAATAAGAGTAGTCCACCAAACTCTCCTCAAATAGTGAGTATATTAACCATAAACAGATATGTTTATGGCAGTACCCAGTAGTTTGAGGTTAACTGAGGTAATAGGGTAAACGAGTATAACAATAGAAAAATTATCGTACCCTGGTTTCACTGGACCAGGGTACGATAGCTGAGTTTGCCTATCTACGATCAGGTCTTCTTGCGAGACTTCTGACCCTTGGTTGTATCTGAGTTCGTAGGGCCAACATTTTTACTGGGATCGTAGACATAGCACATGTTCTTTTTAGGTACTTTGTTCCAACGATTCTGATCAACACCTCGATACATAGTGGTTTTCATCCTTGCCCGCTCAGCTTGATGTTGCTCTGGGGTCAACTTACCAAACAATATCAAGCTCAAGTCATCGGTATGCATGACTTTACCAGGATTCTCCTGCAGGATCTGAGCAATGGCTTTAGTCTTGTTCATCTGGTCATAAGGCTTGTTCATCTTTAGAGGACTGGATGAAGACTGGCTCGGTTTTTTCTGATTCTTCTTTTTAGTCTCTGTCTGGGATGCAGCTTTTTTGGAGGCCGAAGACTGTTTCTGTGAAGACGAGTGTGAAGCTTTTGGAGCAACTATCTTGGGCTTTTCTTCAGCTTTGGGTTCTACCTTTTTAGTATCTTTTGGAGCTGATGCTGTTTTCTTAGATGCTGGAGATTTTCTCTTCCCAGATGAGGGTGAAGCTTTTTGGGCAACTTTCTTTGGAGTAGCTTCAGCTTTAGATTCTACTTTTCCCTTTGTCTTTGGAGTTGACGCTGGTTTCTTAGGAGTTGCAGATTTCTTCTTTGAAGCAGCTTTTGGAGCAGTTTTCTTGGGTTTAGATTCAGCTTTAGGCTCTACTGTGTCAGCAGCTTTTGAGTTTGACGCTTCTGATGGCATTGAGCCTGCTTCACCTTGCAGGATTGAAAGGATATCTGAGCCTAACAATGGATCTTCAATCAACGTATCTAGAGACGTGATTTTGGTCTTGAGTTGATTTATTTGAGCTTCAAGTTCAGCCAGTGTTTGTTGGTAGTGGGTCTTTAACTCAAGAAGTACTTCAGAATATTTGTTGTCAGTGGCCATAGGTTGTCGGAGATCAGTATAGTTTCAGCAAAGTGTAAGAATGCTATGAGTTAGCATTCCCAGAGTATGATTCACTTGATCTAATCATTAATGAGACTATCTTGGCGATTTTTGGAGCGTTTTGCCCCTCTCGGGCCGCTTTGATATCCAATATTAAGAAAAGGCCAATAAGTATCTACTGTATTGAGTTCACAATTATCCTGATAGAAGTTGGTTGGGGGGGGGGTTTCATTGTTGAACTGAGGGCAGGATTGTGGCCAAACGAAAAACCAAGCAACGTCAAAGGTCAGCGTCAACGAGCCCATCTTCCAAATTTGAGAAGCTAGAGAGGCAGCTGCAAACGCAAGTTCAACGTCAAAACTATCGCCAAGCCTTAGACAAGCTGAAGCAAATTCACCGTTCCTATCCCGAAGCACAGATTAGTCAGTCAGAATCCCAACTATGGCTGCTGCAGGGTCAGCAGGAATATGACCAAGGCGACTATTCTCAAGCTGAAGTTTCTTTGCGGAAGGCACTCACTCTTGGTCATGCTGGTGAGGGACATTATTGGCTAGCCAAATGCCTTTTAGCCTCAGATCAGATAGAGGCTGCATTAGCCCTTATTCAGAAAGCCTTTGAGGAGAAAGTATTACCTAAAAACTATGCAGGGTGCTATTTGAAACTCTTATTCCTCAATGAGGATATTGAAGCAATTCAAGACCTGATCACCCATCAATCCAAACGGTTCTATGCTGCTCAATTGCATTGGGCCAGAGGGGTGTTAGCCTTAGCTGCTGAAGATCCTCAAAAAGCGATCACCTCTTTCAAGAAAATGGATCGCAGAGCCGTAACTCCGGGAGATAATCAGTCCGTTTGGATTGCCTACACCCAGCAGCAGTTAGGTCACTGGGAAATCTCAGAGAGTATCTTAGGACTGAAGCCGTATTCTCCCTTCAGTGCCCTACGATTCAATTCAGGTATAACTCCTCAGCACCCCGCCCTTGAACGACTTGCCATCAGGCAAGCGTTAGATCAACAACAATCCCTTCTCCCTTTAATTGAGCGAGATGGTAACCTTCATTCGGATCGGTCCTTAGCCATTGTCCTTGAAGCCCTCTATCTGATTGACCAATCTGACTACCATGAAGCTGCCCATCTAATTCAGCGATTGCCACAACCCTGCTTAGACTATCCTGATGTCGATATTCTTAGACGACCACTATTGCTGCTAGCAGGGGAACAAGCCCTCCAGAATCGTCAACCCCAATGTACGATCACCTTTTGGGAAGATCTGATTGAATCAGACCCCTTTGACCCCAAATTAGCCCTAAAGCTCCATCTGGTCTATCAAGAGACTGAACGCTTCCCTCAACGTCAGCGTCTACTCAGTCGCCTCTTAGATTGGGTTAAGACCACTGCCCGAGCAGACTCCCAAGCTTGGCCCGAAACTCGTACTCAACCCATACTGGCGAAACTTTATTGCTGGCAGACGGATTTATGGATGGAGATGGGGAATTCCAAACAGGGGATACGAACGCTGAAACAAGCTGAACAGATGTCTCCCACATCTGCAGAGGTCATGGGTCGCCAAGGCTTAATGGCATTTGCGAAGAATCAACTCGACCAAGCTATTCCTTTGCTAACGAAAGCCTTAAGTGAGGGATGTACCTATGGCGATGTCTATTTTGCCCTGATTGAATCCCTCGAAGAACAAGGAGAAGCCCAAGCCATTCGCGAAGCCCGTCAACAGTTTGGTAAACCCTTTGGGGATCTAGAGATCGAGCCAGAGCTAGGCATTCCCTGGTGGCAAGAAGCCCTGTCCACCCAAAATTATCGGGTCTTTGCCCAGCTCGTGATGTCCAGAGAAGCCAGTCAAGACCCCGCATTGCAAGCCTGCCAGATTTTTGTGGAATCCGTTGAGGACGAACCCAACGCTGCGGGTCGGGTCACATTAGTCCAATCATCCGCTACCCCAAAATGGGCTCGTTTGTTAAAAACATCATCCCCTCAAGAGCAGATTCAGCCCCTGCAAGCGATTTTTCTTAGTCTTAAGCTCTTTGCCAAGCGACTCAAAGGGATTGCTGCCTTGGAGAGCCAGTATTTGCAGCAACACTTTGCCCTAGGCGAGCAGTATCCAGAAGTACAAGAGGCTCATCTTGTTCTCCTAGTTGTCAAAGGATTAGCTGCAGAACGCTTACATATGGCCCTTCAACTCTATCTAAATCAGTCCCCCCAACCTGGAACAGCCTTAGCCCGTATCCAGCTGCAAGCTCGGTACTATACCCAAACAGACGTCCTCCGTCCTCTGATTGACACGGCCCTCAGCCAAGACGCCCAGAATCCTCAATTACTCCTAGCGAAAGCGACGACCTTTGACATTGAGAGTCAAGCTTACCAAAACTGGCATGAGCAAGGGTTTGAACTGGCTCGACGGTTACAAGATGCTCCGGCACTGCAAGCCTATCGTGCCGAAGAAGCTTTTCAGTCAGGGATGATGGCCCAAGCCGTCTTTCCCGACTTGACCAATTTCAGTGAATCCGGCGAAATAGACCTGACAGATATGATGCGTAAGATGGCGCAGCAAATGTTTGGCTCAGAAATTCCACCCGAACTCTTGGAAAGGATGTTGCCAGAATTAGTAGATCGGATGATGGATGATCTCCCTGATTTTGGGGATGAAGATGATGATTACTTCTTTGAGCCAGATCCCCTGAATGCAGGCTTACCCTTTGGTCGGTCGCGCTCCAAGAGCAAGCCGAAAAAAAACAAAACGTGGATTTCAATTCTAAGAACTTGGCGAGGATAACCAACGATGCAAGACCACTATGACCTCTTAGGCTTGGCAGTTGGGGCAACCCCAACTGAGATCAAGTCCGCCTATCATTCCAAATTACGGGAATTTCCCGCCCATAAACAGCCTCAAGAATTCAAAGCAATTCGGGCAGCCTATGAAGCCCTGCGCCAGGGAGAACAGCAACCTGAACAAGATTTCTTTGAACTCCAACCGTGTCAGCAGGAGTTGGATGCGCCAGTCGTCACCCAGCTGCGAGCACGAGCTACCGCTCAAGCGCAAGTGACCTTAACAGAATTAGTGCGGCTAACATTCTAAAGTGACCAGGAGATGGACCCTAGAACATCATGACCCAATCCCCCCGAGAGCTAGCTACCCAAACTGCCAAACATCGACGAGACCAAGAACGTTTCCTGCAAGATTTGCTGGGTATTTTAGATGGCTTAGATCATGCATGTGAGCATTGGCATCAAGCGGAACAAGACCATTTGCAGACCTTAGCAACACCTCTTTCTCAATCCCAAGTATCCTCTGCTGCTTCCTCATCCTCTTTTTTTCCAAAAAATGTCAGCAGTGGTTGATGTTTTGGCAAAAGGAATCTCCTGCCTCCGTCAGCCCTGAGACATCAGAATTAGAGACGGATGGCACCCGTGAGATCATCAGTAGTGCGAAAGAAGGGGTTGAACTCATCCGACGTTCAATGCTCGATATCCTCCAGCAGCGACAGGTCGTACCCATTGAAGTGAACGGTCAACCCTTTGATCCAGAACAGATGTATGCACTAGGTCGGCAAGAAAGTGCAGAAGTAGAAGAGAATACCGTTATTCAAGAAGTGGTTAAGGGGTACTTATGGCAGAATCGGATCTTGCGTGAAGCTCAAGTGATGGTGGCTTCTAAACCCTCAGATCCAGACGAGCGATAGTTCAAGAACTTACAAAGGATAGACGATATGGGTACAGCAGTCGGGATTGATCTAGGAACGACGAATTCGGTTGTGGCTGCCATTGATAATGGCCAACCTTGGGCCATCCCAGACGAGAATGGGGAAACCCTGTTGCCGTCATGTGTGGGAATCACAACAAAGGGCAAACTCCTCATAGGCAGAGAAGCGCTTAGGCAATATGCAGCTGCTCCTGAACAGACCGTGAAATCTATCAAACGGCAGATGGGAACGGATCATAAGACGGTACTGGGAGAGAAAACCTATTCACCCCAAGAAATCTCTGCTATTCTCCTCCGTACCTTGAAAGCAACGAGCGGAAGATGCCTTTGGTGAAGCAGTTACCCAAGCAGTCATTACCGTGCCCTGCCTTCTTTACAGATGCTCAACGACAGGCCACGAAGGAGGCTGGAGAAATTGCTGGCTTAGAAGTACTGCAAGTGCTCAATGAACCCACGGCTGCTGCTTTAACCTATGATTTTCGCAGTGAGGAAACAGAGCAGGTGCTAGTTTATGACCTTGGCGGCGGCACATTCGATGTTTCAATCGTCGAGATTACCGGAGATGTGACCGAAGTCTTGGCCAGCCATGGGAACAATCGTCTTGGTGGGGATGACTTTGACCGACGGTTGCAGCTGTACCTCACAGAGCAGTTTCGGCAAAGTCATGACACAGAGGTTCCTGCAGATCCCACCGTCCACGCCCGATTGCTCCGGGCTGCGGAAAAAGTCAAGATTGACTTGAGTGAACATGCCTTTGCGACAGCGCGTGAACCCTATTTAGTCAGCCAGGGGAAGACCGCACTGCACCTGGAAGTGGAATTAGCACGGGAGTCCTTTGAAGACCTCATTCAACCCCTGATTGAAGAAACATTGGAGGCGATAGACCGAGCTTTAGCGGATGCAAAGCTGGACAAGCAAGAGTTGGATCGGGTCATTCTGGTGGGCGGTTCTACCCGTATTCCGTTAGTCCAAAAGATGATTACAGCCCATCTAGAACAAGCTCCCATTGACGGTATCCAGCCCGACTTATGTGTGAGCTTAGGGGCTGGCATCCAAGCGGGCGTACTATCGGGTGCATCCGTAGACGCTATTTTGGTGGATGTTATTCCCCATTCCCTGGGTATTGCCGCAGCGATGAGTACTGCCTTTGGCACCATGCCAGGGATGTTTAGCAGGATCATTGCTCGCAATAGTGTCATTCCCGTCTCGCGTTCTGAAGTGTACTCCACTTGCTCTGATGGTCAAGAAACGGTGGAGATTGAGGTGTTTCAAGGGGAGAATGCAGTAGCAAGAGAGAATGTCCCCCTCGGGTCATTTCGAGTGGAGGGGTTGCCACCTCGACCTGCAGGAGGCGTCCAAGTTGAGGTGCATTTTGATTTTGACCACAATGGTATTTTGACCGTGACGGCAACAGAGAAAGGGAAGGGTCAGCAGAGTACATTGATTGTTGATGATGCAGGGACGAGCCGTCTGTCTAGTCATGAGCTCACTCAATCTAGAGCTGAAATTGAATCATTGTTCGCCCAAGGTGCAGGCATTGAAATCGATGCTGATGACTCCATGCCTACTCAGACGGAGTTAATCGATCACGCCCATCGACTCTTAGAATCCATGGAGGGTGATGAAGCGGAATCGTTGCGGGAAATGCTTAACCAAGTCGAGGCGATCACCCCTGAGGATGAACCCGGAATCAGTTTTAGATGTGCGCACCGCTCTAGATCTGAAACTACAGAGGTACGATCAGGTAGGTGAATAATCTCAACCCTTGGGCTTGGGAAACTTGGAAGGTGGCTCAAAATACTGAACAGGCGTATCCTTCAATACCTCACTCATAAACTCTCGCCAAACAGGGGCCATCCACCCTCCCCCCGTTGCCCCAGACCCAATCCGGGAGTAATTGTCATTACCAGCCCACACGGCCACAGATAGTTGAGGCACATAGCCCACAAACCAAACATCCCGCTCGGACGAAGTGGTCCCCCGTCTTCCCCGCTGCGGGGCGACCAATCTGGGCCGCTACCCCCCGTCCCGGATTGCACGACGGTTTGCAACGTACTATTGACGGAGGCAGCAGCCCAAGGATTGAGTACCTGCTTGGGTTGTGGGGTATTGTCAATCAACACTTTGCCCGCAGGATCTGTGACTTGCAGAAATGGCTGTTGTTTTGGACTGCCAGCCATTATTAGCAAAGGTGGCATAGGCTGAAGCCATCTCTACGGGAGTTAAGTCCACAGCGCCTAAGGGGAGTGAAATCACATTGGGGATCGGGCTAGTAATTCCTAATTTACGACTGACATCTATCACATTCTTAATGCCCACTTTTTGACCCATGACAATAGCAGGCACATTGCGCGATTGAGCGAGAGCTTGGCGAATGGACATTGAGCCTTGAAAACTGCGGTCATAGTTTTGAGGTTTATACCGCTCTATACCACCATCATTGAAGCTCACGGGAGAGTCGTTAATCATTGAATCTGGGGTGTACTTCCCCGTCGCAAAGGCGGTGTAATACACAAAGGGTTTGAAAGCAGAACCGGGTTGTCGATAAGCCTGAGTCGCCCGATTGAATTCACTTTTTTTGTTATCCACTCCACCAACGATGGCCTTGATGAAGTGCGTTCTCGGATCGACTGCGACTAATGCCATCTGGTCTGCTGCATAGGCATAGTGTTGATGATTCCTGCGAACGGTCTTCTCCGCAATTTCCTGCATCTTCCAATCAAGAGTCGTTTGAACTCGGAATCCTCCTCTAACGAGTGCCTCTCGACCAAATCTTTCAGTCAATTCCTGAATGACGGTATTGGTGACATCAGGGGCTTGGCTCCGTTGATAGGAGGTAATTTCTCCTAAAATGATTTTCTCTGTCCGAGCTGCTTCAGCCTCAGCAGATGTAATCCATTTCAGTTCCTCCAAACGCCCCAGAACGATGTCCTGTTGTTCTTTAGCAAGGTCTAAATCTACAAAGGGACTATACCCTTCTGGTGCTTTGATAATCCCAGCCATCATGGCAGATTCAGCTAGGGTCAGATCTTCAGCAGATTTATTGAAATAACTCTGGGCGGCTGTTTCTATGCCATAGGTATTATGTCCCCAATACACTTGATTGAGGTATAGCTCTAAAATTTCATCTTTACTGAGCAGTTGTTCGATTCTCAGTGCTAGAACTGCTTCTGCGAGCTTGCGACTAAAGGCTCTTTCTGGGGTCAGATAGAGATTTTTAGCCAGCTGCATACTCAAGGTTGATGCCCCTTGTACCGTCTGACCTGCCTGGTAATTGGTGATGGCTGCCCGCAGGATACCGACTGGATTAATGCCGTCATGTTGGTAAAAGTTGCTATCTTCGATGGCGAGTACGGACAGTTTCAAGTGGGGAGAGATTTTAGCCAGTGGGACAACCTGGCGATTTTCTTCCTCATGCAAGCCCGTGAGCAACTTGCCGTTGATGTCATAGATGTAGGTTGTTTCGTTGGGTGAAAAGCGGGTTAATGAAGTCACATCAGGCAGATCACGATAACTAATCGCTACCCCCATCAGTCCTCCTGCTAAACCAGCACTTCCCAGGAGGGTCAAGGTCAATATGGTGGTCAAGGTAGTATTGCCTATCCCCCTTAAAAAGAGGGTGGAGGTTGATCTAGAGGAGAAGTCTCGAGGAGAAGTGGCACTAGATGACATGGTGTATTAAAGGGCAACCATGACACACTAAATTTGGAGTGTGAGGTTACTGCTAAAAAAATAACTGAGAAGCTTTCTATACCTAAAGTCTGCCCATACTAAAGTAAAGTTTCACTCTCGATCTTAAAGAGCCATCATCTCTGCAAAATAACGCAACAATATGGGGATTTCATGAGCTAGTTAAACAACCCAGATTATCGATGACTGTGTTAACGACCCGTTAAAAAATCGCGGAAGCTAGTGATTCGTCAGCTTTGGGAACACCACCCAAGCGCCGCTCAAGCAAGGTGTATTGTTGCCTATCTTTGATCTGCCTGACGGCCATGCTGATCGCATTCTTGGGACCCACAAGAACTGCCAGCTTCTTTGCCCGTGTTAATCCGGTATAGAGTAAATTACGGCTGAGCATGATGTAATGCTGCATATACAGGGGCAGAATGACGACGGGATATTCGGACCCCTGGCTCTTATGGATCGTGACGGCCCAAGCTAAGCCAATTTCATTCAAGTCAGCGAGATCATAAGAAACGGAACGTTCTGCATAGCGAACGGTGACTTCAATCTCTTCTAGGTTGATATCCTCGATCACTCCCATATCGCCATTGAAGACTTCTCGGTTGTAATCATTGACCTGCTGCAGAACGCGATCTCCCACCCTGAGAGTAAGTCCTCCTCGCGTCAACTCAGGTTTATCGGGATGGGGAGGATTGATCAATGCTTGCAGGACTTGGTTGAGTTTTCGAGTACCAACCTCGCCTCTCGTCATGGGGCAAAGGACTTGTACGTCTCGTGCCGGATGGAATCCGAGTCCAGGGAGAAGATCGTTAATCAGTTCCTGGATCGCTTGCACACCGTTCTCTGGTTCAGGGGCTCCCAACCAGAGACAATCCGTTTTAGGTGAATGACTCACGGATTCCAAGTTCGGAAACTGGCCTTGGTTGATGCGGTGAGCGTTACGGATAATGTGACTGGCTTTGGCCTGACGAAAAACCTCTGTCAGTTCAATAATTGGAATCCTCCCAGAGGTTATCAGATCTAATAGGACATTTCCTGGTCCCACGCTGGGTAACTGGTCTGTATCACCCACGAGCAAGAGTTGAGCGTTGGTATCAATGGCCTTGATCAGGGAATTTGCTAAGAACAGATCCAGCATGGAGGCTTCATCAATAACCACTACTTCAGCGGGGATCGGGTTATCTGTATTCCGTTGAAACTTCATTATCTTGGGGTCAAATTCCAAGAGGCGATGAATGGTTTTAGCTTCGTGACCCGTCACTTCACTGAGGCGTTGTGCGGCCCGACCCGTGGGGGAAGCGAGCACAATGTCTTTCCCCATTGCCTTCCAAAGCGCTACGATTGTGCGGGTTGTAAATGTCTTCCCCGTTCCAGGGCCACCCGTAAGAATCACAATACGCTGACTAGCTGCCATCTCCACGGCTTGCTGCTGCTGCTCTGAGAGACTTACATCCGTTTGAGCCATGAAGCGGTCTAACCAAGCCTTTACCCGATCTTTATCGACGACTAGAGGGGTTGCTAGCAGCTGGAGAACTCGACGAGACAAGTGGAATTCAGCTTGAAAGAAAGGAGGTGCGTAGCATAGCAGCTTAGTCGAGTTTTCATGTGCTAACCGTTCGACGATTAGCTCAGCGTCAGAAATCATGGCATGGATCAGGTATTCCACTTGATCGGGTTTGGGCTGATAGTCAGGGAGGGCCAATCGCTTCACGGCTCGGTCAATCAGTTCTGGTTGGGGTAAATAACAATGCCCTTCTTCTGCGGATTCACTCAAGACATGTAACAGACCACTTCGATAGCGGTATTCAGAATGAGGTGAGATGCCCAGGCTGCGAGCAATCTCATCTGCGGTCACAAATCCAATGCCATAGACATCTGTTGCTAGTCGATAGGGGTTATGGGTGACGGTTTCAATGGACTCATCACCATACTGCTTAAAGATCTTGACGGCATAAGTGGTGGAGACGCCATGCCCTTGGAGAAAGACCATTACCTCTTTGATTGCCTTCTGACTGTCCCAGGCGGTCTGAATCAGCTTGACTCGCTTTTTCGCGATGCCAGGGACTTCAATTAAGCGTTCAATTTGGTTCTCAATAATGTCGAGAGTATCTAGTCCAAAGTGAGCTACGATGCGCTTTGCTGTGACGGGACCGACACCCTTGATCAGGCCACTGCCGAGGTATTTCTCAAGTCCTGTGAGAGTGGCGGGCTTTGTTTCCTTATATTGTTTGACCTGAAATTGAGGACCATATTTAGGATGGTCTCGCCATATCCCCTGGAGTTGAAGCGTCTGGCCTGCTTGGATATTGGCAAAGCTACCTACAATGGTGATCAAGTCACGAGTTCGAGGGGCCTTGAGGCGAGCAACGGTATAACCCGACTCATCAGAATGGAAGGTCAGTCGCTCTACTATCCCCTGTAGTTGTTCAATGGGGGGAGACCCTATATTGGCAGAACTACTGGGCATAGGTAGCTACCTTAAGACTTGATGCTTGACTTCTTTAACAGCAATATACTCCTGATAGGTTAATTCTCTTAAGATGCGTCAACTTCCTCTGTATCAGAAGCTTCTATCTCAGCAGCCGTGATGGAATTGGCAGAGACTTTAGAACCCAACTCTAACTTTTGACGTACTTGTTGCTCGATATCTTGAGCAAACTCTAGGTTATCCAGAAAGTATTGAATGGTATTCTCCCGACCCTGGCCTATATTGCTACCGTCATAGCTATACCAAGCTCCTTTACGGACAATAATATCCTTCTCTTCCGCCATATCCACAAGGCAACCCATTGTTGAGATCCCTTGGCCAAATAGAATGTCAAACTCTGCAATCCGAAAGGGAGGAGCAACCTTGTTTTTTGCAACTTTGACCTTTGCTCGGATGCCATACATGTCAGTCCCTTTCTTCAAAGTCTGGATCCGCCGAATATCCAAGCGAACAGATGCATAGAATTTGAGGGCGTTACCTCCCGTGGTCACCTCAGGGTTACCATAGGTGACCCCAATCTTCTGACGAAGTTGGTTCAGGAAGATGACGGTGCTACCAGACTTGGCAATATTGCTCGTAATCTTACGCAGGGCCTGACTCATCAATCGAGCTTGCAACCCCATGTGGGAATCTCCCATGTCTCCCTCAATCTCCGCTCTGGGAGTGAGTGCAGCAACAGAGTCAATCACCACCAGATCAACCGCACTAGAACGAACTAGCTGATCCACGATTTCTAAAGCCATCTCCCCCGAATCAGGCTGACTCACAAGCAGCTCAGATACATCCACACCCAATGCTGCTGCGTAAACAGGATCAAGGGCATGTTCAGCGTCAACAAAGGCCGCGACACCACCCGTCTTTTGGATCTGAGCGATCGCGTGGAGGGCTACGGTGGTTTTTCCTGAACTTTCAGGGCCGTATATTTCAATAACTCGCCCTCTTGGAAGACCACCTCCTAAAGCTAGGTCTAGGGTTAATGCACCACTAGAAATCGTCTCTATCTGCATACGAGTGGCATCACCCAGTCGCATAATGGCCCCTTTGCCAAACGTCTTCTCAACGTTCTTCATTACCAAGTCGAGGGCTTTTTGCTTCTCGGTCATGTCATTTTTGGCACTCATCAGTGGATCTCCAAAGGGGTCAATTTGGGGGGTGCTAGACCAATATAGTAATCTTGTACTAAGATGGTGTCAATATGATACTTATGTTCATGTTTTACCTCCACATGATGAGGTTGTAATGGCAACAGATACACTTGCTGAACTGTTAGGATTCCCTGATGGCTGGCTCGTTGGAGTCTCTCTTGATCTTGAGTGGGGCTATCAATGTTGGGTCATCACTCCAGAAAGACAGGTTCACACCGATGGGGAATTTTACGAGAACAGCCGATTGGCGTTAGAAGCAGGGCGCTTTCTGGTTGAGCATTCCTTGGAGGTGGAGTGAAGAGCGAACAGATCGTCATGTCCTGGGAAGAATATGAAATTATGCCTTGGCGACTGGGTTGGAAGCATGAGTACTT
Organism: Acaryochloris sp. 'Moss Beach'; assembly: GCF_021497025.1. Lineage (NCBI taxonomy): Bacteria > Bacillati > Cyanobacteriota > Cyanophyceae > Acaryochloridales > Acaryochloridaceae > Acaryochloris > Acaryochloris sp. 'Moss Beach'. The sequence continues at coordinate 158,813 of NZ_CP071719.1, read as the reverse complement.
CAACGGTATGGCTTATCTCACACCCAGACAGCAGTCTGTTCTGACCATCATCAATGTTGCCCCCCGAAGCTATACCCCTAAGGCGTGCAGGATTAGGCCTGTTGTGCCAACGGATGCGCCTGAGCTCAAGCGTCTGTTCTTTGAGGTCTTCCACGACTCTGTTGAATATTGCAATTATGAAGAGCTGGATATTCAGGAATTAGCCCAAAGCTGTATTGATAACTATTTAGACGCAGTTAAAGGTAAGCCCTCAACGGTTTCATGCCTTGCCATTTCACCAGAGGGTATCCTCATTGGAACAGCTCTAGTGATTGAGAAGCCAGAACAACAGCCCTATCTTCGGTTATTGGGTGTCTCCCCCTTGTGGCAACGCTGTGGTGTCGCAACTGGCTTAATGACAACGATACTCAACCAACTCGTTAACACCCCTTTTACCCAGTTAGAGAGTCGATATTTCCTGGCGAATGAAGCGAGCAGAAACTGGCATCATCGATTTGGATTCCAGGATCAGCTTGACTTATTCGCAGCCCGCCTCTTTTACCGACATGCCCAGCATCAATTATGGCGACAGGAACAACTCGGTCAACTCCCGAAGAAAGACCTGGCTCGTCTGGCATTGGAGGTGGAGCAATGGCAGTCTGAAGTGGACCGTCAAGAAGTGGCCTTTGAAGCAACTTATACTAATGAACTGCCCTAACAGGCCGTCTTTATATCATCAACGGGACAAAACCCACCGCTCTACACTAGAATGACCAAAAGTTTGTCCCCGTGAGCTTCCCATGCCTACTGCCACTTCAGAAAAGCTGAACCAGCTCCGAACACAGCTTCAGGAATGCACCAACCCGATTGCTGCCAAGTTACTCAAAAGTACGATTGCAAAACTTGAGGCTCAATTAAGCTCAGGCCAGACCCAGACCAAAGTATCCAAAATAGCCCAACGCAAAGCTGCACTGAGGAAATCCCAGAAGCAGGCTAAACAGAAAGCGCTGCAACAAGAAAAAACAACGCTGAAACCCCCTTCACTGATAAAGCTGGAGTCAAAGTCTGAAGGAGTACCTCAAGATAAAAAGCTCATAACACTAGATCAGGGAAAACCAATCGAACAGGCTAAGGCGTCAGTTCAAGATACGAAATCTAAATCACCAACTCAGGACAGGCCACCAGCTAAGACCGAAACAGCTCCCAAAAGCAAGAACCGTTTTCCTCCTCAAGCGTTCGCAGCAGCCAAGCGGATTGTCCTTGCTGACTATTTATGGCAACGTCCCCAAGTCCAAGGCATCACCATTGATGGTCCAACTTCGCGGGACTTAGATGATGCCATCTGGATTGAACCCACTGATTCAGGTGCTGTTTTCTCTATCCATATTGCTGACGTCTCTGAACTCATCGAGATTGATTCGAGTTTGGATCAAGTGGCAATTGAGCGCACAACCACACGCTATTTCAATAAGGGGAATGCTCCCATGCTGCCGAGGCCGCTCTCAGAAGATAAGCTGAGTCTCCTAGAGTGCCAAAAGCGTCCCACCCTGACGATCCAGGTCACCCTCGATGCGAAGGCTCAGATTATGGATATGGAAATCTTTGAGTCTTGGCTGACGAGCCAGAAACGATTTACCTACGCTGAAGCCTCCCAGCCTGACTCCCACTCTGCTTTTCAAGAGACCTTAGAGATGGCCCATCACTGGGCATTGCATCTGTACCGGAATCGTCTGACCTCTGGCGCAATAGGTGCGACCCAGACAGCCCAAGGTCAGTGGCTCACGGAAGAGGGCAGTCTAAGCCAGAGTGAACATCATCGTAGTCATATCTTGATCCAAGAATTTATGATCTTGGCGAACCGTGCTGTCGCCCAGTGGTTAGCAGCTCAAGATATCCCGGCGCTGTATCGCAATCACACGGCCAGGACAATTGCCCCAGATCGGGAAACGATGTATCAGACATTGCTGACGCTAGGATCTAGCGCTGCCATTCGCCAACGGTTGTACAGTTGGATGAACCGTGCTGAGTATGGTCCAGCGTTAATCGGACACTTTGCTCTGAACCTACCTGCTTATTGTCACTTCACCAGTCCGATACGTAGACTGGCTGATCTCATCAACCATCGCATCGTTAAAGCTGTACTCAAGCAGGAAGATGTACCCTATACTGTGCATGATCTTGAGCAGCTAGGACAGCATATTGCCCAGGTTAGGGGTAAAGATGAAGAAAAGACCTCAGAATACTATAAGGCTGAGCATCAGAAGGTCTACCAAGAGCAACTCCAGACTCCTGAAGAGCTGGGTCATCTTTCTAGTAAAGAATTCAGTCGTTTGGTGAAGTATGCTGCTGAGAACCAAGACTTTGAGCGACTACACAGTGAGTTGGTGACTCGCTTGGAATCAGAGAAATTAACGGTTCAAGACCTGTACTTATTGGTCTTTCAGGGAGATGACTGTGAATTACAGCAGCAGGTTGTCCAGCATCTTGCCAATCACGTTCAGGAAGCTGCGAGTGTGATCAGCGTTGCCTCAGGCCAGGAAAAGGACTGGGAAGCGTTTGAATATATTGAGGTGGGGGATAGCACACCATTCACTGTCTGGTTAGAGGTCAAACGATCTGGAGAATCACTCACAACTATTCATCCGGTAGTCCACTCCCGGAAGCAAGATGCCCGTCATCAGGCTTGTTTATTATGGCTAGAAGCCTATCTCCAGAGCAGCTTAGTCAGTCCAGAAGAGCGGGTACAGCCTCCGGTACCAGAGCCTCAATCGCCGTCCAAATCTTCATCCTCTAGCAAGGTATCGCTGTCCAAAGCCATTCATGCTGCGTTGGTGAAACCACTCAGTGGTGGTCAGAATTTTGTTGGGATGTTGATGGATGTCTGCCAGAGATTGAGATGGGAGAATCCAGAGTACGAAATGGACAGCTCAGATGATTGGTTTATCTGTAAGTGTGAGTTGTATATTCTGGGTGAACGAATTGAAGGTAGCGGGGTAGCGAAGAAGAAAAAATTGGCTAAGAGTCTGGCTGCTAAAGAGGTACTGGAACAAGTGCGGGAGCTGGCACCGCAGCATTGGGGTGAGTGGTTTCCGGGAGTAGAATTCAGCCAACCTCAGAATTTGACCAACCAAGAAGATTGATTCCCTCCCATCAATATAGGGTGATTCAAGACAGAAGCGTTAGTGTCCCGATTTATTCGCCATGAGCTGAGATAACTGAAATGCTTTGGTAATAGATAATTCAGAGCATTCCTTGATGAACATTGCCCAACGCGAGCAGCCTTAACGGATGACAACGAAGCTACAAAGCCTGTTTTATAAGGGATAGAGCAAAGAATCCTCGCTGAAAATAGAGGCGTTTATGGGGTTTAAGCACAATCAGACTTTGTACCCAATCAGCCCACAATTCCATGGCATAGATCCATCGTTGCCCATAGAGTCCAAGACTAAATTCACTCTGCCGTTGAGTCGTATCTTTATGCTCTTTAATTCGTCCAGCATAAATATCCACTCCTGATTTGTTTCTTGGGATGTGATTTCCTTACGGTTCGCCCATTTTCATGGTGGGTCAAGAGATTGCAGTCTAAGACAGGTAAAAAGTCCAGCGAAAGCGTGGAGTGATAATACCCTCATGAAATCCACAAGTTGATTTTCTAACATACAAAATATGGACATTTGAGTAATCAGTGCCTTTGAAAAGCGATGTTATTACCTGCTCGATAAAGTCATGGAATATCTCTACCTCTTTGATAATGCCAGTATCGCAATCTGGGTGATTGAGTATCTGAAGCAACGACCTGAGCTTCCCCTGGAGTATGTAACGGTGGTCCATTTGCCAAGCGGATGGTTAATTCGAGTCAAATTCGATGGCAGTATCCAAGATAAATTGGAGATGAATTTTCGGGCAGTCATGAAGGAGTTTGGGTATCCTTGTGTTCCTTCAAGCGTAATGAGTACCGCTTTGGTAAGTCTAGCCAAAGGACAAACTCCAACTGAAGTGATGCAACGCTACCAAATTGCAATTGTTGTGCATGGAAAACCTAACCGGGAAGAGATTGAAGCATTTCAACAACAGGTTATTCAAGGCTTGGGGGCTTGCCCCAACAGTCTTCAGTAGTGACGTTAAGGAAGAACATTGTGCCATCGCCGTTCAATGACTAAAGAGAACACAGGCCACAGATACATTGATTTGAATTCAGAGGTTCAATACTGTGTTTATGCTCATCTCCACCAAAACCCACAACTTTTGCTTGAGAAAGGTAGCCCGTTCTAAAAACTCTCAATTGCAAATTTACAAAAGTCGAACGAAGGGAGAATTGTAGTATATGTTTCAACCTCTAACAGGTATAGATTTGATTGATTGTGCTAGAGCCAATGCCAAGGAAGGGCTTAAAACGGCTGCACAACTGTGTGGCTATGGAACAGATGTGATGGGATTCCAACATGCGCTAACGGAGGCTGGTCAATATATAGGGATGGATATTGAATCGTTGGATTCCCTATTAGCCCATGCGGACTATATCATTTGGGACAGAAAAATTGAGATGGAACTAGATATGTCAAACTCTCTATAGCTTTAGCTTACTCATCACATCAAACTGCTTTAGAGTGCATCCTCCTGTCTGAACCGAAGGAAAAACCTGATGAAATTGTGAGTGGGTAATGCTTCGACCATTGGAGACCAAAGTATTTTAGAGAAGCTCTGGCAAGGATTTTACGTGAAACAGAACACACTTCCGGTGGGTAAATTACCCACAGACATATTGGCCCACTGTCTAAGTCAAACTCCAGTTGATGATCTGCGAGTTATTGTGGGTCCAGGAATTGGGCTGGATTGCGCTGTGGTTGAGGTCGGTTCGAGATTGTGGGTCATTAAATCCGATCCAATTACCTTTGCGACAGACCAGATTGGCTGGTACGTCGTTCAAATTAATGCCAACGATATAGCTACTGCGGGGGCTATCCCTCGCTGGCTTATTGTCACAATATTACTCCCCGAACATAAGACAACTGCAGCCTTAGCTGAGCAGATTCACAAGCAAATTTACAATGCTTGTCAGGATATTGATGTCTCGCTGATTGGTGGGCACACCGAAATCACCTATGGTTTAGATCGCCCGATTGTGGTGGGTGCACTTATTGGTGAAGTTGACCGAGACCATCTGATTACGCCTCTTGGTGCAAGTCCAGGAGATCGCATTCTACTCACCAAAGGTGTGCCGATCGAAGCCACGGCGCTTCTCTCCCGAGAATTTCCTGATCGACTGTGCCAGGTGTTAACCCCTGATGAGATCATCCAGGCTAACGCTTTCCTCCACGAACCAGGCATCAGTATATTGCCAGATGCGCGGATCGCGATCCAGGCCGGCAAGGTCACCGCCATGCACGACCCTACTGAGGGTGGATTGTCTACAGCCCTCTGGGAACTAGCACAAGCTAGTGGGTGTAGACTCATGATTGATTTAGAAGCGGTGCATATTTATCCACTCTCAGTTCAAATTTGTCAGGTCTTTCAGATTGACCCATTGGCTGCGATCTCCTCAGGTGCGCTCCTACTAACCACACCTGCTGGTGATGCTCAACAGATTTGCCGTGCCCTGAACAAATCTGGAATTCTTTGCCACAAAATTGGTGAGGTTGAAGCGGGGGAACCCACTGTTTTGTGCCAAACATCACTGGGTTATCAAAAGCTACCTTATCCAAGTCGGGATGCCGTCGCACAAGTGTTGAGTTCATGAAGCGTGACGAACCTCATAAAGTTCTCACAAGTTGTCCTCAAAATATATAAATACTAGAAAGTCTGAGTGATAATCCATAGATTTTGAATAGTGTTCTGAAGGAATGATCTTCTTCTCCTTAGAGAACCATGTATGAAATATTTTCTAGACTTTAAGAATTTTGTCAATAGAGGTACTAAAAATGAAGCATTACAGGCGAGTAGTCATTTTTGGCCTGATTTTTCTAACTTGTCTAGGTCTAATATTATTGCCTCGATCTAGAGCTATTTCTGCAGAGATTCAAAGCCAGTCTATAGATTACTCGAGAGTAGCTGAAGTGCAGCAAGTTGCAGAGCCAACTTCATGCATACCCATCGGCGAGAAAATTGACTTAAACAATGCCAATGCGATCTCATTTAAGGATTGCCCTGGGTATTATCCAACGCTTGCCAAAAAGATAATTAACAATGGTCCCTATGAGTCTGTCGAACAAGTCCTAAATATTCGAGGTCTAAATTTAAAGCAGAAAAAACTCCTTGAAGATAAATTGGACTTTTTTGCCGTAACTGAACCTAAAACCGATCTTGCCACACGGATGCCACCTCGCCCGATGATGCGATGATATTGAGCATTAGCATCAGAGTTAAAAAGATTTAAGGGAGTTAAATACAGCCCGAATCATTGAGTACTCAGAAGTCATCAATTGGATCATTTTAGAGAACATTTATTTTGTTCAATCCCCTGCAATACTTTTTCATCCATCATGAATTTCAATCCGTCTTCTGTATTGGGTAGTTAGGTGAGATTATCTCAGCCCCCTATTCTTGAGAAGCTATATAAACCGGTGCTCTGAGGATCTGAGCTTCGGTCCAAATGATAGGCGACAATTGCATAGACCGAATACATGACCGCCTGACAATTACGTAGACCTCTCTAGAAATCAGGATCTCATTCTCAAAACACAAGAGATCTCAAATCAGTTCAGAGAGCATCTATACCTTTTCACTTTTTTATAACTCCATACAGGAAAGACACTAGGGTTTGTACACCTAAGACGATTAGGGACCTCTAGTGCCAGCTCCTATTAAACCTCAACAGGTACAGCTTTATATGAAAACAAAACAATCCGGCTCTTCCCAAGACACTGCAGCTGCCAAAGCAGGGATCTCAACCCGCACTGCCCGTCGTATTGATAGTGGCACCCATCGTCCCCAACGAGGCCGCCCTCATGACTGGAAAACCCGTGAAGATCCGCTGGATGGATTATGGGAATTAGAACTTGAGCCGATGTTAGAGCGTGAGCCTCGATTAGAAGCGACTACTCTATTTGAGACCTTACAAGAGGACCATCCTGGGCAATATGATGACAAGATCAGAACCGTGCAACGCCGAACCGCTAAATGGAAGGCAGCTCATGGCAAGCCCAAAGAAGTGATGTTCAAAATTCAACATCATCCTGGAGAGATGGGACAGTCAGACTTCACCCAGCTCAAAGGTTTCAGTGTGACGGTTCAGGGTGAAACCTTTCACCATATCTTGTATCACTATCGACTGAGTTATAGCGGCTGGCAGTACGTGCAGGTGATTCAAGGCGGAGAGAGTTTTATCGGCTTATCTCAAGGACTACAAAATGCCTTATCTGCCTGTGGTGGTGTGCCTAAGACCCACCGTACCGATAGTCTGAGTGCCGCCTATCGCAATACCGGCGGTCGTAACCCCCAGCTGACTCAGTTGTATTCCACTCTGTGTGACCATTACCGGATGGAGCCGACCCGCAACAATCTGGGCGTCTCTCATGAGAATGGCGGCATCGAGAGCTCCCATGGCTATTTCAAGCGGCGATTATGCCAGGCCCTGTATCGTCGAGGCAGCTTTGACTTCGAATCCGTAGCTGAGTATCAACAGTTCATCGAGCAAGTCATCGCTAAGCTGAATGCCAAGTGTCAAAAGAAGTTTGCACTGGAGCTCCCCCACATTACAACCTTTGCCCAAATATCGCACCCCTGATTATGAAATCCGCAGCGCTAAAGTCAGCTGCAACAGCACGATTGCCGTCCGCTGTGTCCTGTACACAGTCCCCTCTCGCTTAATTGGTCATCGGTTGAAACTGCACCTATACCATGACCGCCTTGTCGGTTTCTTAGGCACCACTCCCGTAGTGGAATTGGCGCGGGTCCATGTCCATGGCTCTGGGAAGAAGAGACGGGCTCGTAGTATCGATTACAAGCATGTGGCAGAAAGTCTCAGGAGAAAGCCCCATGCGTTTCTCTACTGCCAATGGCAAGCAGACTTACTGCCCAATCTTCAATGGCATCAGCTATGGGAATCCCTCAAAGCTGACTTTGAGCGGGACCAGGCTGCCCGTTTGATGACAGAAGCCCTCTACATTGCTGCAACTCAGGATCAAGAATCCCAGGTAGCTGACTATCTACAAACCCAACTGGAACAGTCCACCCTGACCTTGAGTAGATTAAAACAAGCCTTTGAGTTCAAGCTCTCGACTGAGCAATATCCTGACATCATTTCACAACAGCACGCTCTCTCCGACTATGACCAACTCCTCCAATGCAGCACCGGACAATCCATACGACAATTTGATGATGACGCTCAAGCAGCTCCGGTTAAGACATTTCCTCGACGAGTGGCAGAGCATCGAGCATCAAGCGACTCAGGAGAATTGGTCCTACGCCCAGTTTCTATTGGCTTTAGCCCAAGGGGAAGCCAGCCGTCGAGAACAGAATCGGATCTCCCGCGCGCTAACCGAAGCGCAGCTGCCCTACGGCAAGTCCTGGACCAATTTTGAGTTTGACCATATTCCCAGTCTCAATCCAGCAGCCATCATGGAGTTTTCCCAAACAACTCACTGGCTAGAGTCGGGCAGTAATATTTTGATATTTGGGCCAAGCGGAACAGGGAAAACACATGTCAGCTCTGCATTAGGGACTTCTATTGTTGAGTTGGGGGAAACGGGTGAAGTTTGTCACGGCCACAGCGTTGGTGCAACAGCTGGAACTGGCAAAACTCCAACTGGAATTGCAGAGCCTGTTGTCTAAGCTCGACCGGTACGATCTGCTCATCATTGATGACCTCGGCTATATTCAAAAGTCTGATGTTGAAACCTCGGTCCTATTCGAACTGATTGCTCATCGCTATGAGTGAAAGAGCCTACTCATCACGGCTAATCAGCCTTTCAGCCAATGGGATAAGATCTTCCCCAACTCGATGATGACAGTGGCTGCTATTGATCGCTTAATTCACCATGCCACCATTTTCGAGATGCAGGCTGAGAGTTTTCGAAAACAAGCAGCTGCTAAAAACGCGGCCAATTCTCCAAAGACTTCTAGCTAATCCCAAGCGAGAATAAACCTCCTTTACCCCACCATCAATAGAGATGCTTACTCGAAAGCATCTCTATTGATGGTGGTTTTATTGATAATTGTCATTTGCTCTCTGTCGCGATGGTCTCCGACCGGCCTTCGGCCATCACCGAGGCAGAAGATCATCGATCTCAAGTACAAGTGACAAAGCTTCAAATCAAATCTCTAATAGCAGGAGGAAAATCAAAATACTTTCGGACTATGTAATTGACATTCGACAGTCCAAATGTGTTCAGTTAATCCAACTGCCATGGCAGGAGTTCTCTGTTGAAAGCGCTTTTTACCCTCGGTTACTTCTAGAGGAGTTCGTAAACTGCGATGCACTCTCACCCAGTTGTAAACTGTAGCACTCCACCAAGCAACGGCCTGACGAGTATTACTGCGATGAGCGAAAGCAAGTGAGCGTCTGACTTGATGAGCATTCATCCGTCGTGCAGTGCCATTGAAACGCTCCACAGTTGAGGTGTTGGGAATGTTGTACCCTATTTCATCTAGCGCTTGATTGATCCGTTGCCAGCTCCCATGAGCTTTGCTCACCTCTACAGCTTCTAACTTTTGTCCCTGACGATGCTTGATGACTTGGACGTGGGCAAGGGTTCGAGGAATCCGATACTTGGGAGTTGGGAGGTCGACCCATCGTGCTTTGACGGGGGGGGGGAGGTAAGACACCCCGAAGATGACCGGAAAGAGAGTGCGATAACTCGCTTCTCCATCGGTCATCAGCACCAGGTCTTGGGGATGAGCTAGTCGTCTGTGACTGCCTTGCATCAGCCTTTCTATCAGGTCTGTGTTACGGGGACCAATTGCCACGTGGACAATGAATTTACTGGCGGCATCAATGGATACCGCATCCCAACACTGCTGCTTTTTGCTGGCGACGTATCCATGACGTTCGTCCATCTCTAGTATGTCGATATCCAGTTGCTGAGCTTCCTGCTCATGAAAGTCCTGGGCATGCTGACCAAACTTGAGGGTCAAACGTTTCACCGTATCCGGATGGGTGTAGGTCAGACGTGATGTTCCTTTGATAGACGTTCCTTCTGCAATTTGACGACCTACTTCTATTGCTCGAGATTCAGGGATTTTTGTATTCCAAAAGGCAGTGTTCTTGCGTTCACTGAACTCTGCTCCACAGCTATGACAGCGCAGATACCGTATTCGATCTTGTCCGTATACTTTACGTACTGTTAAATTCTCAAGGCCCGCTTGACCATAGCTTTCACAGTTAGAGTTCACGCAAGCTAGCTCTGAAAGTAATGGCCTTTTTTTCTCTTCCATGGGAGTATCTTGGCTCAATAACTCCCTTCAGCAATACCTTTTTCGAGCCTCCCTTAGCTAGAGGGGCTGAGATAATCTCACCTAACTACCCTGTATTGAGCAAAGGCTTTAAATTTCAGAAGCTTGTTCAATATGGGATTCAAAAACTTTGACGCAGGATTAATAAAATAAGCTTTTGAGTTGATATCAGTTTAGTGAAATGACTCAATGTGACAAAGATACCCTAAAGACAAACCTGACTTGGAGTTCTGGGTTGATGATAGAACCTTATACAAGCTTGGATTTAATTCTCTACTATTAGAAGGTGTTTAAGAATATGAAATTATTAGCTCGTCGTTTTGGTTTAATGGGTCTAGCCGTAGGTATTTATCTCGGCTTCATTAACTGTTTCCTACCCGTTAGGGCGTTAGAGTTGAGCGGACAGTTCATACCTACAATTGTGCTGTCAGAAACCTATCGTAATCCTATCGATGAAAAGCTAGAAACAGACTTTGGTCAAAAAATAGATTTGAACAATACCAATGTGATGGCTTTTACTCAATTCAAAGGTTTGTACCCCGCGATTGCAGGTAAAGTGGTTCAAAATGCCCCGTATAACAGTGTGGAAGACGTTTTACAAATTACTGGTTTGACTGAGCAACAGAAGAGACTTTTTGAAGCCAATCTAGAGAACTTTACTGTTACTGATCCTGATCCTTCGTTAGTGGGTGGTCAGGACCGCTATAATCCGGGTGTTTATAAACCTTACCGTTAGTTTTTACCTGTACATTATTTAGGGAGGCTTTCCCTTGCGGCTTGCATAGATTCTTTTCGAGGGGACATGCAAAAAAACCCCTGTTAGGGAAGCAGAGCAGTTACCTTTGTGGTTGTGTCGCAAATAATGTTTCCAGGTACAAAAATCCTCTGAGTTTCATCCAAGACTAGGCTGCTAATCCAAAGATTTTGTGGATGAAAGAGATCTGTCCTAACACATCATCTTTGCCCACATTTTTGATCTGACCTTTACGGATCATGTTCATCGCTTCATACCCTTTTAAGGTTCGTCTAGCCGGTCGTGCCTCAAGTAATTGTGGGTTGAGTATACTAGAGGCTCAGCTCAGCTTCTAACCTACCCATGCAATGCCCACTATGCGGTCATTCCAAAGCACACAAGCATGGCAAGATGCCCAACATGCTTCAACGATACCGTTGTCCTGAGTGCCAGCAGACCTTTACCGAACGCTTTGATACCCTTTACTATCGTCGTCAGGTGAGTCCAGAGCAGGTCCGACAAGTCCTCCAAGCCCATGCAGAAGGGAGTAGTCTTCGAGGTATCACTCGGACCAGTGGCCTGGCTTACAACACTGTAGTCTCACTAGTAAGAGCTGCTAGCCAACGATCTCAGCAACTCCATAATGGCCAAGTGCAAGCCGTTGAAACGGAGGATGTCAGTGCAGATGAAATGTGGTCCTTTGTGAAAAAAAGCAAAAACACTGTCTTCCCCATGAGCTAGAGATGGGTGATTGTTGGATGGCGATTACCTTGGCAAACACAAGCGGCGTGATCCTCTCGTGTCGTGTGGGCAAGCACACCGATTCATTATTGAATGAACTGGTGACTAGCACTGAAGGTAAGACCGATTGCAAGGACTGGAATAGTGACGATTGGGGTGGTTACGAAAGAGTGTTGCCTTGGGAGATTGACCATTACATTGGCAAGGACAGAACTCAACGACTCGAACGCACCAATGGCATTATTCGACAGCACAGTGGTCGATGGCATCGACGCCAGAACAAATTTGGCAAAGTGTGGGCGCAAACCAAAGTCACTGCTCGATTAGTGGTCAGCTATTTCAATTGGATTTGGACACACAGTCGGCTTAAAACAACGGCGGCACAACGTGCTGATCTAGCCTCGCGAGCTTGGCATTGGGATGACATACTCACCTACCCCACAATTGTTTGATGCACGACCGTCTAGCCGAGTTAAACGATCCAAAACTCATGCCAGGATTCACCAGACGTTTTATCCCTCGATGATCCTGATCCACTATATTGTTGAGGTATTTGACCTGCCGTACTATTTTGCCTTCAGGGAGACGTTCCTCTTCCTGTAACTGCTCTACAGCAGGGGGATATGCTGGATTCTTGTCCACGTTGATCACCCGAGGTTCATGGGTATGAACCGCATTCAATGCTTTGGTCAGAAAGCGCTTCGCAGCCTTGGCGTCCCGCTTTGCTGTGAGTAAAAAGTCGAGGGTGTAGCCGTCAGAGTCTACGGCTCGATAAAGGTACCGCCATTTTTTACGTATTTTGATGTAAGTTTCATCAACTCTCCAAGAATCATTGGTAGGCTTGAGATGTCAGCGACAGCGCTTGTCTAGCTCAGGGGAATATTGGAGAACCCACCGATTGATGGTGCTGTGATCCACTTCCAATCCCCGCTCTAGCATCATCTCTTCTAGGTGACGATAGCTGAGGGGGTAGCGGCAATACCATCGAACATTGAGAAGGATGATCTCAGATCGATAATGACGCCACTTGAATAGGTCAGCAGTTTTCATTGGCGGGAGAGAGAAGAAACACAGCTTCTCAGATTACCACTGGTTCTCAGCGCAGAACCTATTTTTGCGACAGAACCGTCTGAAAATTCATCCGCCACTTGTGCTAGGAATAAGTTCATCATCTGAGTATTGGAAAAGGGTAAGACTAAAGCACTCATCTTTCCTAACGCAGGAGCAACAGCAACATAGCCATAGAGATATTCACGGACAAGCTGCTGCCCACTTTCGGGTCGAATTCCAGGAGCACACCAAGCTCTTCTTACTTGTCCTAGACGACCAAAGCGCCCTTCGTCTGCTGCCATGATCACAATGGGACGTTGGTCTTCGGCTGAGCGATCTGCTACAGCGGTTTGGACCAGCCCCCGAAAGTTTTTTTAAAAGCCTCTCGTGCCGCTTTGTTCCCATTGGGATGGGAGGGACGAGGCATGAGTTTGCGCCATCCGTGTCGGTCTAGCAAACGATAGATAGTACTGGGTGCCACTGACGTCTCCACTTTAGTCTCAAAGGCCGTTTGGATCTCTTGAACCGTTGTTAAATGACCTTGTTGAGCACGTTCAATAAACGATTCTAAAAATTCAATCTCTTCTTCGATACTCAGATAAGCACCGGGATTCTTCTTCCGTTTAGCCCTAGGAGCAATTGCTGCTGCTCCTAGGCGATTGTAAGCGGCAATCACCTGATGGACCGTTCGAAGACTAGTTGCAGTATGCGTGGCTATTTCGATAGCTGGGCGAGGATCTACCAGGGCGTTATAAATAATCATCCATTTTTGCTGACAGCGGGCAGTCGGAGCCGTGGCAATTTTGTCTTTCACCTCATCCACTGTTAGATGCGGTTTAACTGTACTAACTCGACTCATACAGCGGTTTTCATATAGATGGGGGACAGACACAACTCTTAAAAAGCTTGATCAGTAAATACTCCAGGATTGAATATGTCCCCTACCAACCTGCGATCCGCTGTATACTTGCGGAATGAACATAGGATTAGATCCTATCTAAATTACATCTCAAAACACAAATTGGTATCAATCGACCCTGCTTTGCGCCACTCGTTGTAGTGCCAAAAGACCGTTGAGGAGGGAGGAAAGTATTTGGGTAAGTCTTCCCAATTACAGCCATTCTTGAGTCGATAGAGCATTCCATCAATGAGGTCTCGATAACTCCATTCGAGCGGGCGAGGCTTTTTCTTGAGAGGCAGAACCTTGGGTAACAGCGGTTCAAGGAGTTCCCATTCTGAATCGCTCAGACTGCTGGAATAAGCCATAGGACTTGGAATTGACGACACTTTCCATTGTCGAGAATTTACCAAAAGATTTCAAATGGGTTCTATAGTCGAACCCATTTCTTCAAGTAGGCATGTTCAAAGATCATTTCCTTTTGTATTCTGAGATCTTGACCGAAGCCCGCTTGAGACGCTCTTTGGAACATGGCGTAGGCAATCGCAATATCGGCATAGGCTAGCCCCACAGCATTAAAGTAGGTACGCTCGTCGGGATTGGTGCGACCTGGTTTCTTGCCCGTCACTATTTCAACAAGATTGGCATGAATATCCTCATCCTTGAGTTGCCCCTCTTTGTACATCCGGCTCAAGGTTTGGGTCCGATGTTTAACAGTTTCCCAATCATCACAAACGATCTTGTCACAAATTTTCGCGACCTCATATTCATCTTCCCACCCCCCCCACATGGCTATAGAAAGCTCCCGACTTGAACCAGTCTGCCTTGAGCAACGGCGCTTGGGCGCTGGTTGCAGTGACAATGACATCCGCTCCCTCTATCGCATCTTGAAGATTCTCCTGGGTTCCCACAATCTTGACATCTGACAAAATGGGGGACATTTCGGTAATAAATTGTTCTTCCTCCGCCTTATCCTTGGCCACAACCCGACAATCTGTTAGAGAAGGTAGTGCTGTTTTCATGGCAACTAGATGCATCTTGGCCTGCTCGCCCGCCCCGATTAAACCAATGATTTGTGAGTCAGTTCGCGCTAGATACTTGGCTGCGATGGCACCCATGGCACCCACACGCAGGTTTGAGCAGAGGGTTCCTTCCATAAATGCGATTGGAAATCCATGCTCAATCTCCGACAAAATAATGACGGCAGATAAATTTTGAATGCCATGTTTGATTGGGTTAGGGGGGAAAACTGAGACCCATTTGACCCCACAAATTTTATGGTTCTTAAATGTTGCGGGTAAACAATTGATCCGCTCTTGAGTATCGTCATCAAAAATTTGGACGATCTTGTCTGGGAAAATGACTTCCCCTTGATTGAATGATTTCAAGGCGTCTTCGGCTGCTTGCATCGCCATGCGAACATCCAAGCAGCCGGAAGCAAGTAGATCTTCCTGAGAGAAGTACTGACAATGGATTTGATGACTGAGCATTTGTGTATAACCTCACTATCGTTATCAGCCTGGATCGCGAAACAGTTAGGAAGAGATGCTCGGAACTAACGTCAAGGAATTATTTCTGAATCTTTCCCATCTGAGCTGAGGATGCTTGGGGGAAGTCGCTTACGGATTGACAACTTTTGCCAGCGAAGGGCTTTCTGGAACGGTGAGAGCCAGGTGGCCACAGGTTATCAGCCAATCTTAAAGTATCAGATAGAGATGTTTGTTTTGGGATTTGCTAGAGAAGCTTCTAGTCAAGGGAAGGCTGAGCCCTAGCCTGAACGAATTCCTAGCGATCATCACTCTATGTAAAGTTTGCATGATTGCAACAGTAGAATCAGGACCTATAGGGGCCAGTCCAACGTTATTTCTATTCCGCACAGCCCCCTTTAAATATGTGAGTCTCCATTACAGCGAATGCAGGACTGACCTTGAGCTGTCCACTCTGCAGTGATTATCTGATGGGGATTGCCAATATTTAGGTTGAGTGACGCCCCTACCGACCCACTTCATCAATGCATGTAATACCGTAGACCGTCGGCCTTAAGCAATGCTAAGTAAAAGGGCATGTAACTGAATTAGCGTGAAAGATAGTGTGTAAGCATTCTGACCTAGAATCGACAGTGAGACTTTGAGTCTGGGAAAATGGAAAGAGGCGTACAACAATTACTTTATGTTTAAGCGGTTAAATGAAATAGAGGGGCCTACCGTCACCATTAATATTGAGGGTGCAGATGTTCAAGTTCCTGAGGGTGAGACAGTGGCTGCGGCCGCATTAGTCCATCATTTGGGTTATACCCGCACGACTTCCCTCTCAGGAGCCCCTCGCTCACCGTTATGCATGATGGGGGTCTGCTTTGAATGCCTGATGGAAGTTGATGGGTCACCCAATCAGCAAGCCTGTCAGGTACAGGTTAAAGCGGGTATGACTATTCGTCGCCAGCAGGGAGTTGGTGGAACAGATGCCTAAGTCCTATCAGCTTGTGGTGATTGGGGCTGGGCCAGGAGGACTCTGTGCCGCCACCACTGCCGCTCAGTTGGGTATGGATGTGGTGGTCCTGGATGAGCAGTCCTCGCCTGGCGGCCAAATTTACCGGGCAATCACCCGAACCCCCGCAGATCGGTCTGCCTTACTAGGGGCCGATTACCAGCGTGGGGCGAGTTTGGTTGAAGCTTTTAAGACGAGTGGGGCTCAGTATTGGCCTCAAACAACGGTGTGGTCTTTGAATGCCCAGCATCAGATCGGAATCCTACGCCAAGGGCAAGCCTCTATCATTCAAGCGGAACGGGTGATCGTTGCCAGTGGCGCAATGGAGCGCCCAGTCCCTTTCCCAGGCTGGACCTTGCCAGGGGTCATGAATGTAGGCGCTGCCCAAATCTTGCTCAAAACCTCTGGTGTTGTCCCCGCCAGTGGGATGGTTATTGCTGGGACTGGACCATTGCCCTTGTTGGTGGCTTGGCAATACCTCCGAGCTGGGGTATCTGTGAAAGCCATCCTTGAATGCTCACCGACCAACAACCTATGGCGTGCTGCACCGCGTTTGCCTCAAGCTTTAAGAGCTGGAGATTACATCGCTCGTGGCTTGAAATATACGGTGGATTTATTAAAAGGTGGCGTGCCCATTTATTACGGTGTTTCTAGATTGCAGGCCCAGGGCAACGATCAGGTCGAAGCAGTGAACTTTGGTTGGGAACGATTCGGAATTGCTAGACAAAAAACACTCTCCACCAATCATCTATTGGTGCATTTTGGCGTGATTCCCAGAACCAATTTAACCCGATCAGCAGGGTGTCATCATGTTTGGGATCGGGGCCAACAATGTTGGTGTCCCCAGGTGGATGAATGGGGTAATACCAATGTGCCAGGGCTTGCCGTCGTTGGGGATAATGCGGGGATTGGCGGTGCCCGTAGTGCCGAACACAGTGGACGATTGGCTGCCCTAGAAGCGGCTAGGAGTGTGCACCTGATCAGTCGTCAGCAGCGAGATTCCCAAGGCCAGGATGATCAGAACTGGATGCGTAAAGACCTGCGTGTCCGGCCGTTTCTAGAAACGTTATACCGACTGCCAGATTCACTCTTGGTACCCTCAGATGACGACACTATTGTCTGTCGTTGTGAAGAGATTTCAGCAGGGGCAATCCGCCGTGCTGTGCACGAAGGACATTCCGATCCGAATCAGGTCAAGTTTTTCCTGCGTTGTGGAATGGGACCTTGCCAGGGAAGACAATGTGCTTCAGTCGTGGCCCATATGGTCGCCGCCGAAAATAAGCGTCCGGTGTCTGACTATCCCCCGTTCCGAGTGCGTCCCCCGATCAGACCCTTGAGCATTGCCCAATTGGCTGACTTAGGAGGGGCAGAAGAATGACGGCAGATGTTGTGATTATTGGGGGCGGGTTGATTGGGTCTTCGACTGCGCTCCACTTAGCTAAAGCGGGCCAAAAGGTCATAGTTTTAGAAAAAAAATAGTCCTGGTCGCCATGCCTCGGGAGTTAATGCGGGAGGCCTGCGGCGGTTGAATCGTCATCCTGCGGAGATTCCTTTGGCGGTTGTTGCTGCAGAAATGTGGCGGGATATTCATGCTTTGGTGGGCAGTGACTGTGATGTGAAACTGAGCGGCCAGGTTAAGGTAGCGGAGAATGCAGCGGATTTGCACAAGCTAGAGGAACGGGCTGCTATGGTCCGCGATCTTGGCTTTGACCATGAGCAAATCATAGATCACGATCGCCTCTACCAACTGGTGCCCGATTTAGCCCCCCATTGCGTGGGTGGATTGTATACTGCTGGAGATGGCTTGGCCCGTCCGTATCATGCACTGACGGCTTTTCGCCGAACAGCTGAGACCCTAGGTGTGGAATATTGGACGGGATGCCGGGTCACTGAATTAGAGCAGGTCGGAAGTACTTGGCGAGTTGTAACGGAACAGGCCCAGTTGGATGCCCCAATCCTCGTCAATTGTGCAGGGGCTTGGGCAGGGCAAATCTGTGCGCAATTGGAAGAACCTGTCCCGTTGACGGTGGGTGCTCCCATGATGATGGTGACTGAACGACTCCCTCCTTTCCTAGATCCGGTCGTGGGGGCTACTTCTCGCAAGTTGTCGTTTAAGCAGATGCAGAACGGGACCATACTGATTGGAGGAGCACACCTAGCCGATCATGATCTAGACCAGGAAACAACAGATATCGACTTTTCTAAACTCAGTGAAAGTAGTCGTACCGTCCTAACCCTTTTCCCCAGAATGGCTGAAGTAAGAATTGTCAGGACATGGGCGGGGTTGGAAGCTTTTATGCCCGATCACATCCCGGTTATAGGTCCTAGTGCTAAGGTGCCTAACGTTTATCATGCTTTTGGATTCTCTGCTCATGGTTTTCAACTTTCACCTGTAGTAGGGCGAATTATGTCAGAGTTGATTTTGGAGCAGAAGAGTTCTCTTATGATCGAACCATTTACTATTCAACGCTTCCAATCTATTTCTGGTTGACATTCTCTCCCAGCAACTCTATCGGGTATGCAAGGAGATTCCCATTGCCTGCAAACATCTGACAAAAATTCAATATTTTTCTCTAAGTTCATCTCCATAGGCTGAACTTAGAATTGATCGGAAGTGGAAAGGATACAAACAACGCTCGTTCTAACGGATTCGGAGGTCTATTAGAATTCAAGCCTATTGAGTGTTTCGAGAAGCTATATCTCCTTTCACTCTTAACGGGTGACAAGGTAATCCAAGGTTATGCGTAGCAATGAATTGAGAAAATAGTAGGGCAAAAAAATAGGGAGTACGATTGTACTCCCATCTCAAAAAATGTTCCCTGCATCATACCAAACTACTCTCCGTGCTCATCTGAGTGAAAGTCAGTATCTAACCCTCCAACTTCTGTTGTTGCTGATACAGGCTCATCGCCAGGTAAAACTCTCCATATTGGCCAGTGTCTTTCCTCAACCGATTCAATATCCCAGTCGAAAACGTAACTTGCAACGCTTTTTAGTATTGCCACAACTGAGCATCAAAGTTTTGTGGTTCCCCCCTGATTAAATATTGGATTCGACAAGAGCAAACAGGACGAGGATTAAATCGGGAGCATCGTCGTCGGCTGAAGAAATTCAAACATCGAAAATATGGCTATTGGATCATAGCGATAGATAGAACCCAATGGAAAGGTCGCAATATATTCATGGTGAGTATCATTTGGGGAACCCATTCTCTTCCCCTGTATTGGGAAGTTTTAGAGCATGTGGGTAATAGTAATCTAGCCACTCAACAACGGCTCTTAAAAACAGTGCTACATCTGTTTAAGAATTATCCGGTTCTTGTCCTGGGAGATCGAGAGTTCCATAGCCCTAAACTAGCTGACTGGCTTGAGTCTAAGGGTGTATCTTTTGCTTTAAGACAGAAGAAAGACGGTCATTTTCAAGAGGAAGTCCATCAAGAGTATCAGGTGCTCAAACAGCTAGGCTTTAAACCGGGAATGTCCAAATTCTATACAGGTGTTTTGTGCAACAAAGGAGATGGCTTAGGGCCATTTAATCTGGCTGTCTATTGGAAACGCAAATATAGAAATAAGGGGCCGAAAGAGCCTTGGTATATCTTGACCAATCTGCCGAGTCTCAAACAAGCACTGGACATTTATTCTTGTCGCTGGGGAATTGAACAACTTTTCAAGGATTGTAAGACAGGAGGTTATAACTTAGAAGATACGAAAGTGAATGACACCCGATTTCTGGCCTTAGTTTTGTTGATTGCCATGGCTTATACCTTGGCTACGCTGCATGGGCAATGGATGAAAAAATTAGGAGTGGATATTTACGCTGGACGAATTAAAGAGCATAAAGATAAGACTCAACGGCAGAGTGAATTTAGTCTTGGACTCTATGGGCAACGATGGATCTATGCCATGGAATTGTGGGCTGATTGGGTACGCCAACAGCAACTTACAACCTTGCAGGATCAACTATTAGCGTATCTTCGAGTCAATCAACCCAGTATTCAGTTCTTAGTTGAAGGAGTTGATCAACATACTGAAACAGCCCAGTCAGCCTATAGACACTTACAAACAATCATCGAGTTTGCCCAAGAGATTAATACCTTCACCTGGCAGTTTCAGTCTCATAGCCATCAGCTTGTGGCCCAAGTGAAAACAGTCCAAGATCATCTCAATCGACATATTAACGCTCATTCGGCTGTAACTCAGCTTCAAGCACTGGAGAAACCGATGCAGCAACTTTCTCAGATCCGCATATTGGCTAGTCAACTCTCTTCCCAAATCCAGTTGCAGGCGGTGAACGTTGTAGGTAAAGCGACTCAGGAATCAGTTTCCGCTCCAGAATTATCTAGTGCAGCCCGAAAATACGTTCTTACAAGCATATAGTGCTTAAAGGGTAGGGTATGGTTCAACCAAGAGTAACACTTTTGGTTTTACGTTAGACCGGAAAAGTATTGACAAGAAAGGGATATGGAGTTTTGAACTGCGAGAGAGATGTTCTATTAGCCTTCTGGTACTTGAACCACGGCGTCAAAACTGAGAAATCTTCACACAATACTCAGGTTCGACCTCTAGTCTTAATCTTGAGAGTAAAAGATCCCCACTGACTGGAGTATTCAAGTGATTTCACAAAAAATTCCAAGTACATCGAAAACAAGAGAGTCAAAAGCTTTTAATAAGGTGGATGATTTGTGTTTGAGCTGGTGGCTAGAGGTAGGCACTACAAATCCTCCTTGTATTAATTACTATGGGCCTTATGTAAGCCAAGTTAAGGCTGAAGCTGCAAAACAAGAATCTGAGAAGGAGTCCCAAAATATTTATTCTCACAGTCGATTATGCCAACCGCGTCAGCTCACAATTAAAGAGAAAGAAATGACCATTCAGGATTTAGAAGCATGTCCTCCCACATTTTTTGAAGCCTTGCTAGGTAACCATCGTATTTATTAACACCATAAATAATATTTCTAGTAACTTCAAGTATGGTTCAATCTATGGCAATACTCTTGGTTTAACACTTGATCTCAGATCCACTTTCAAGCAGTGCTTGTAGGGCGTTAGATTATCTCAATACTATTGCTATGGCATCTAGTCTATGGACCATATTGTTGTTCGATACAGTTCAAAAAAGGGTGGCATTTTTTCTCTTGAGAAAAAGCTAAGAGCCATTTCAAGTCAAGAGTTTAGACTATTTATCTAAAAAAAACTGACAACTCCTGAATAGTATTAATGATACTTAAGTTCATGTATTGTTCGAATTACTATTTTTAGATTCATTTTTTAGCATTTTCTTTACTGGTGACTAATCTTCAATTCAACATTATATTAAAGGAAATAATAATGACAAGAATCTTAGAGAAATCAATCACTTGTGATGCAAGAGTTCAAAGAATTCGTTGTTGTTATACTAATCCAACAACTGGATTTCAAATTATTCGTATTGTTAATCTTCCTAATTGTTTTTTTGAACGTGTAGTTTGTCCCGGTAAACAGATTTTTTTTGAAGCAACTTTAGATTCTCAGCTTGAGGTGCATTCTGGCATACTTGTCAGTGCACTTCTATCTGACACTATTCCTTGTTGCCGTTTAGCACTTGAACGGGTAAAAGTATTATCAGATAAGGGTTTAGATAAGTTTCGTATCAATAAGACTGATTGTAAAACTGTCTTAGTTTAGCTCATGAGTTGTTTAGAAAAGATCTCATCAGTCCAGTTATATACCGAAATAAGGTCTTGGTACAATATTTGTTAGCAGGCTGCTCTAACAAGCTTTTGATATTGAATGATTGATTCGATACTCATTAATGCAGCTTCTATACCTTGTTCAGCAATGGGTGAGATATGATCGCCAAGAAAAAAGTCATCGGCTGGAACTTTAATCCAATAAGTTTGTGGGTAACAACCAAAAGCAGCTTGAGTTAGTGCAATTAAGGAGTGTGGTTCTGATGTCTTCATCCATCCCTTAGCGGACGATTCTGGGTAGTTTGAACTTGAAGGCGTGATTGGTATGATTTTGATGCCATGAAGTTGGTGTACCCGACTAGCATCCACAAAAATAGCTACCCCTACTTTAGCTAAGGTTTCGGATAAATCGGGAGTCAATTGCCGAACAGTCAAAGCAAGTACCTCGGATAGATGCCAAGACGCAACTTCATCGGCAACCCGAGCCCCAATACTACTATCGCTGTAATGTATGTTGCCGAAACCAATAATGATTGTGGATTCTTGATGGCTACGAATTGAACTAGGCATAACAAATTTATCACATCAGTAATTTGCATCATTTGCAACGGTGAGTAACCCTAGAATAGATTTTCTAGCTAGAATCTGTATTGACTTCAGCCATAAGTAACTTTATAGGCATCAAATGAATTGGTCACAAGACATACCTTTAAAGAATAGGAATAAATTTGATTTAGGATTAACTTAAAGATGCTTATCAGCCAGCAAAATAAGCTTTTCTATAAAATAGTGACTTAGCCAAAAAGTGTCTAGTAAGTCATGCTATTGAATCAATAAGGCATTGTTGTGTTGAGGCGTGATAGGAACTTCAAACCTAAACCTTGAAATTTTTTTAAGTATTTATGCTTAAAAATAGCTGGAGCATTCCAGTAAAGAGTCTCACAGATTTATCACTCCTTAAGAGAATAGTGCCAATCAATGATGATAAGTATTAAGAGCTAAATTAGTGATTTTAGTGTTACTAGTTATCGTTAAATTATAGACCTCAACGTCTTTTAAGTAAGTTGAGAGGCTTTTATTAAGCCTCTCAATACTCAACTCTACCTACTGAGCATTTCACAATTTTGCTAAGTTAATACTCGAAGTGTTACCAAGTAGACATACTGCCACGATTCGTCTAACGAGTTCCCTTGGGTTTTGCTTTATTCACTTTGAGATTACGTTTCATCACCTCGGTTCCATCCAGCGCTGTAATGGCAGCCTCTTCCTCGCTATTAGCTTTCATTTCCACAAAAGCGAAACCTCTGGGACGACTTGTTTCACGGTCTGTGGGAATATTGACCCTTGTTACCGTTCCATATTCTGAAAAGACAGTATTGACGTCTGCTTCAGTCATGTTAAAGGATAGGTTGCCCACATAAATTGACATAATTAATTTTCCCAAGATAAAAAGTGATTTTGTAAAGCATTGCTATATCTAGTCTTGAAGAATTTTACTCGTTCATCATTACTCACCTATCTAGGATGTTGAACTATGGTTAATTTCTTCTTCTGAAGATATAACTAAGTTGTGAGGAAATTGTGAGAATCAGTAGCTAATTTATCTATCTCTTAGGAAGGAGATCTTAGTTGAATGAACTTGTATCTAACCAGCCTTAATGCTCTGTATTGTGAATATTTCGTTCAAAACACTTTAATACATTAGCAAGGCTATACAATCCTTATTAAAAGATGCAAAGGAGTATCTACTGAAATCTATGAGGATTAATCAATAAACTCTTCGATCGTATTTATATACTTGGCTCTTAGATACACTCGAAAAATCTAATTTCTAACTTGAACTTCTTTCTAAGGCTTATATCTGCTTTCATTAAGATGTCCACTTAGCTATTCATAGTTATGCGGCAAGTCTCAGCATTTGCGTTAGATCAGGCGCTCGATCTCCTTTCACTTAGTGTTGCGCCACATACGCCTTTGCCTGAAGCGATTTGCCAAATGGGTCAGACCTCGATTTGTGGTCATCTCCCTGCAACAGAGGAGGCAGAGCTTCAGCATCCATTATTGGCTGAGCAGCATACTAGTTGTGTTCTCGTGTTGGACGATTCTCAGCTAGTCGGCATCCTGACTCAGCGGGATATCGTCAGATTGATCGCAGAACATCAATCTCTAGCTGAACTAGCCGTTGAGGATGTTATGTCTCAGCCAGTCATCACCTTGAAAGCAGAGGACAACCTGGATATCTTCTCGGTGTTAAATCTGATGCGCCATCATCAAATTCGCCATTTACCCATGGTGGATAATCAGGGGGAGATTCTAGGAGTACTGACACCGAGACGACTACGTAGTCTTCTAGAACCTGCTGATTTGATGAAAATGCGTCAAGTTCATGAAGTCATGACCTCGACTGTTATTCACGCTGTATCCACAGATCCTGTGCAGCAAATTATCCAGATGATGGTGGAGCATCAAGCCAGTTGTTTGGTGATTGTTGAAACCATCGCAGGACCGACTAAACCTCTCTGCCCCATTGGGATTCTTACTGAGCGAGATATTATCAAGTGCCAGCAACAGGAGCTGAATTTGGAGCGTACTCAAGCCCAGGATGTGATGAGTACCCCCCTCTTTCTTGTGAGCCCGGAAGACTCACTGTGGACGGCACATATACGGATGGAGCACCATAAGGTACGACATCTCGTTGTGGCCGATCTTCAAGGGGAATTAAAGGGGATTGTTACACAGAGCCACCTCCTGCCGAGGGATCAAGAGGAGATTAGTGAGGTGCTGGAACTGCTGCAGCAACAGGTTCAAGATTTGCAAACAGAGTATGCCAAACTGCAGCAAAAGCGAACAGATGATTTAGTCCGGGAAGCCAATGTCCAAAAGGGCGTTAGAAAGCATCTTGACTCAAAACTTCGGGATGCCAATCAGCGCTTGACCTTTCACGTAGATAACTCTCCCCTTGCTGTCGTTGAGTGGGATTCTCAATTCCGAGTGCAGCGCTGGTCACAGCAGTCAGAGAATATCTTTGGTTGGAGTGCCTCAGAAGTCTTGGGTAAACACTGGACGGACTGGCATTTTGTGCTTGAAGCGGACTTAGAGGCGGTCATGGAAGTCACGGGTGAGCTATTGACAGGTCATGCGCCACGAAATATTAGCCAGAGCCGTAACTATACCAAAGAGGGCTTGGTCATTGATTGTGAATGGTATCACTCTGCTCTCCTAGACGACTCAGATAATCTCATCAGTATTTTATCGCTCGCTCAAGATGTGACTACTCGCAAGCAGCTGAAGAAAGCACAGCAGGTTAGCAAAGAACGCTTGCAGTTAGCACTTGAAGGCTCTGGGGATGGGCTGTGGGATTGGGATATCACCTCAGATGAGGTTTATTTAAGTCCCCAATGGTTAGCAATGCTGGGTTATGAAGTGAATGAACTCCCCGGACATGTCAGCACCTGGGAGAACCTGATCCATCCAAAAGATAAACCTTGGGTGATGGAACTTTTGGAGGCGCACCTTCAGGATGGAGAGGTTCCTTATACCTTTGACTATCGAATGCGGACCCAGTCAGGCGAATGGAAATGGATTGCCAATTATGGCAAAGTCGTGGTCCGCGATCCCGATGGCACACCACTAAGGATGTCAGGAACCCACAAAGATATTAGCGAGCGCAAAAAAATCGAGGAGACTTTATGGGAAAGTGAAGAACGTTATGCTTTGGCTGTCAGAGGGTCTCAAGATGGTTTGTGGGATTGGGATATCCACACAAACGCCGTCTACTTATCCCCTCGGTTCAAGGAAATCATGGGATATCAGGATCATGAGTTGGCTAGCGAGTTTAAAGCCTGGGAGTCACAGATACATCCAGAAGACCACGATCTGGTTCTAGCCAAGATTGAGGACCATCTTAAGTCTCATCTTCCTTACGATATTGAGTACCGTTTACGTACCAAACAAGGCGACTATCTCTGGGTTCATGCCCGAGGTCAAGCCATTTGGAACAAAGATGGAGTTCCTCTGCGCATGGCAGGATCCATCAGCGATATCAGCGAGCGCAAGCACACTGAAGTTGCTTTGCGGCGACAGGCATTAATCTTCCAGAGCATTAAGGATGGTGTGATTCTAACTGATTCAGCAGGTTGCATCATTGATTGGAATCCGGCAGCAGAAACGATATTCGGCTATACCAAAGCCGAGGTATTAGGCCAGACACCAGATATACTCCATCAACCTGGAGAATCTGTAACTCTAACTCAACAAATTATTGATGACATGAAACGTGAGGGGCAGTGGTCGGGTGAGATCGCCTTTGTTCGCAAAAATGGCACAATAGGCTTGTGCGAAACGGTTGTTGTCCCCCTCTTGGATCAGAACGGTCAGTTCGTGGCAACCATCGGACTCAACCATGACATCACTGAACGACAGAAGGCAGAAAAGCAAATTCATGAGCAGGCTGCTCTGCTGAATATCACTACAGATGCGACGATGGTCCGCAGTTTAGATCACAAAATCTTATTCTGGAATCAAGGGGCTGAAAGACTCTATGGATGGCAGGCAAAAGACGTCTTAGGGCGAAATGTCAATGACCTTTTGTACCCGGAATCTTTGACACAGCTTGAGGACATTCAGAATGCACTACGTGAGAACGGTACATGGCAGGGAGAGTTGCAGCAAGTAACCCATAGTGGCCAGGAGATAGTTGTGGATAGTCGCTGGACCTTAATGCAAGATGACAATAGACAGCCATCCTCAATCCTGGTTGTGAACACCGATATTACTGAGAAAAAACAATTGGAAGCGCAATATCTGCGTGCTCAGCGACTAGAGAGCATTGGCACTCTTGCTGGAGGTATTGCCCACGACCTTAACAATATTTTGACTCCAATTGTCGGTATTGCTGGACTGTTGCCGCTCAAAATCCCCCATCTTGATGAACAGAGCCAGCATCTCATTGAGATGATGCAGCTCAGTGCCCATCGAGGAGCTGATTTAGTCCAGCAAGTCTTGTCCTTCTCGCGTGGAATCGAAAATAAACGCATAACATTGCAAGTCGGGCATCTGCTCTCAGAAGTCAAAGACTTTGCCGAAAAAACCTTTCCTAAGAACATCAAGCTGCACATCAATCTCCCTAGTGACCTAGGCATGGTCAGCGGTGATGCGACTCAATTACATCAGATGCTTATGAATCTCTGCGTCAATGCCCATGATGCTATGCCCCACGGAGGAACCCTAAGCTTCTCTGCTGAAAACTTTCTCATTGATGAGAACTACGCCCAAATGCTTCTAGAGGCCCAGGTCGGTCCTTATATAATTCTCTCAGTTGCAGATACTGGTGTTGGCATGGCAGCAGAAACATTGGAACGCATTTTCGATCCCTTTTTCACGACGAAAGAGGTGGGCTCAGGCACGGGACTGGGACTATCTACGCTTATGGGTATTGTCAAGAGCCATGGAGGGTTTGTAAAGGTAGATAGCCAGTTGGGGAGTGGGACTCAATTTTCGGTGTATTTGCCCGTAGTAGAGGACAATAACACCGCTCAAACGGAAGCTCTTGAGCACGTCAATGGCCTGGGAGAATTGATTTTGGTTGTAGATGACGAAGCCCCGATTCGTGAAATTGCGAAGGCGACATTGGAAGCCTACAACTATAAGGTGATTACAGCTCAAACTGGCATTGAGGCGATTGCTCAATACGTCCAGCATCAAGATGATATCGATGCAGTCTTGATGGATATGATGATGCCTGAGATGGATGGTACCACTGCAATTCAGACACTGAAAGCTTTGGACCCACAGGTCAAGATTATTGTTGCTACTGGCTTAGTGAGTAAGGAACAAAACCCTACTGATATTGATCTAAAAAGTGATGCCTTGCTATCAAAGCCCTATACGGCTGAGACATTGTTGAACACTTTGAAAGGGGTGTTTAATCACACTCCATGACAATGCATTCCCCTACAGCTTTCAGTCAGCCCAATCCAAAGCGGCTGAGATTTGATGGGCTAGTGTCAAAACATCAAACGGTTTTGTAATGATTGCCTGAACACCTAAACCAGCATATTGGTGTTGTTTAGCGAGGTCGGGTCTCCCAGTGAGAAAAACAATAGGAATATTTTGGGTGGTGGGGATTTTTTTCAGCTCAAGTAAGGTCTCCATGCCCGTCATTAAGGGCATTTTCAGGTCTAGGAGAATCGCATCAGGCAGTTGAGCTATCGCCATAGTTAGCCCTTCAGAACCACTTAGAGCACCCAAGACTTGCCAACCCGCTGTCGTTTCTAGAGCAACTCGGATGACATATACTGTGCAAACATCATCATCAATGCAAAGTAGCGTCTTGGGTTGGATGATAGACATGGATTCAGTTCGTCTTGCATCAATATACAGAGCAGTTGTCTGCTAGCGAAACATCTGCTCTGTATATTGGTAAACTCACCATACAGATGCATTCAGTGTTTTAGTCAATTTCGGTGATAACAACTCTAACCAAAAGTGATGTGGAACTTGTGAGCCACCAAATATTTGATCAATATAGGTCGAGACTGCTATTGTCCACACTTACTGTACATACTCTGTTTCACCATCGATTAGGAGCTGTCCAGCTTTCTTTACAGAACCATCTCCATTGATGTAGGCAAAGAGCGTAGCCGTTGTTATTCCGAGCTTTTGCACCACTTCTTTGGCACATGCCTTCGGATCGCTCATGGCAGTCATCGCCATTTGAAGCGTCGTTTTATCCATCTTGCGGGGCCGCCCTCCCTTTCGGCCTCTTGCCCGTGCTGCTTGTAAGCCAGCTCGTGTTCGTTCACCAATCAGTTCTCGCTCATATTCTGCCAGGGCTGCAAAAACCGCGAAAAACAAGCGACCATTGGCAGTCGTCCACCTGTAAATTATTCCGGGTTAAGTTGCCCAGTCTGAGTTTTGGAGGTTTTACAATAGTCTCATTCCGCTGAGATCAAAATGTACCTCCTTGTAATGAAGTTCAGTTGGCAATGCTATCTGTTGAACCGTATCAAATCTCCAAAAGTTACTCTTAAACTGGAATAGGAAGTTGGGCCGGGAGTAGAGAGAGGGCTACAATCGCTAGGAATCCAAGTGCTGATAATGTTTCTAGAGCTGCCACATTTTGAATCCGAGTGTTTCGGTACCATTTTTGCCCGAGTAAGATCAAGCCAAATTTGAACAGAGCCACACCAAAGGCCAACGCCGTGATGGTTTCCAACCCACCAGCGTACCAAAGGACCCAAACAATGAAGGTGGCGATCGCATGATAAACCAGTCCTGGGACCCATGATTCTGTTTTAGGCTTGCGCAGCTTGACGGTGAAAATGGCACTGCTGAAAAATAGAGTATTCAAAATCCACAGTCCTAAAACCGAGGCTGTCAGAGTCCCTAAGGTCGCAGTATAAGCTAGGGGGGCTGCTAAGCAGACAGCCGCAAAGGTCAGCAGCTCATTGGCAATCGCTCTCTGCTTGCGGTAGAACACTGCAATAGTATCGACTAACAAAGTTGAGATCGCACTCAGATACAGCCACAGCAGAACAGGGACCTGTATCGCCAGAATGCCACCCAGCCCCATGGCAATAGCCGTATAAATTCCACCCCATATCAGGAACCGAGGTTTCCAACTGCGCCGCTGTTTAATCTGCAACACCAGAGGGTGCTCAGCCTGAAAGCCAGTAAAAGCACAAACTAGGGCAAGGGTTGTCGCTAAGGTCCACTGCTGGGCAGCAGCAGCACCTGTCAGGAAAGAGACAATCAACACGACATAAACGCCATGCTCCGATGAGAAAGTGGGGTGATACCAAGCTGAGAGATGGGACGTCGATTTGGGATCTAGCTGCACAGTCTTAGATTGATGAGAATCAGAGACTGTCATATTAGTCCTCCTAGGCGAATTCCGCTCCCCAGAATCACGAACAAAACGGCCAAGGTGGTTACACCCACAATGTGATACGCCAAGGAATTCATTGTTTCTTTAGTGAGCTTCGGAATGATGAAAAAGCGGGCATGAATGGCTAGCGCCAGCGTGCTTACGAGCAGGCCCAGCTTAATTGCAATATATCTAGAAAGATAGGAGTCAAAAGCTAAAAAAGTCTGGAAGCCAGGGAAATAAATCCAGGTCAGCCATAGCCCTGTAGTTACTTGAAGCAGCAATGCCAACAGGCCAAAGTTCTCAAAGTGTTCTTCAAAAGCATGAATACGATCTGGATCCCGGTTTTTCAACGCTTGAGGTAGAACCGTAATGGCAAGTACCAGATGGCCTCCTGACCATACTGTTGCACCTAGAGTGTGCAGAATAACCAGGATTTTGAACAGCATAAGAGATGTTTGATCCGCGATAACAGTTAAGGAAGTACTGGGGTATCCTCTACACTCAAGACTGGGGAAGCATGAGGGCTGAGAAGGTCCTGAAGCGCACCAGGTTTTTGGCAGGCTGCCATGGTTTTGACATGTTCCATTTCATCATCGCGAATGGCCACAAATACGTCGTAGAGCGAATCGATCTGAGGACGGCGTTCTTCGTCTCTGCGTGCCGTCTGGAACTCATCAAACATATATAAATCGCCATCACGGTAGTACTGCACAGCAATTTCAGGGGCAGATTGAGTCTTAAGCGTATCGGCTTCTAGCTTGAGAAACTTGTCATAGGAGGCATAGGCATGTTCTTCTACAAGTTCCATAAAACGATAGGCTGAGCGAGGTGAGACGAGGTACAGCCCTGCAATCACCCAGTAATAAATCATGGCCGTAGTTTTTGCCAATAGGCGATCACCCCAAAAGTTTGCACCCCCTAGAGATTCCATAATCAACAGGTGGTGAAGTTCATTCCAAGATTCTGAAAAATGAATCTTTAGCCAGTCTGCCTTACGCCACAAGCCCAAGGTTTCATAGAAGTGCAACACTGACAGATAGGAAAAGTAGGGAACACGAGCTACAGTCTCAAGCACGTAAAACCGTGGATAGGGTCGATTGGCGTAGACCTTATTAATCACGAGCACCAAAATACCAACTAAAAGACGAATCATTGCAATAAACCTCTAAGCAGCAAATAAATTAAAATCCCAGAACTCATACGTCATCCTGAGACTTGAAATCGAAATAGTCAACGAACCTCTGTGGCTAAGTCCGTTGGCTGTGATTGAGTGGGTTGCCTGAATATAGCAACAATCGCCCGTCCTACACTAAACACCAGCACTAGAGCACCGACAGAAAAGATAATGTCGCCTGGAATCCGCAACCAGACCGTCCATCGCATCCAGGGAGAACTAATGACCTCGGCACTGCGAGCATACCAAGTGCCATGATTCACGGACTGCACCAATTGATAAAAGCCGTTGGGAATCAAGCCACAGACCATCATGATCCCCAAGCCGCCATTAATCCACCAGAACGAAAAGTTAAAATTCTGCTCATCCCAAGCGGAGTCGGGGGTGATTTCTCGCAGCGCAAATAGCATGAGTGCAATCGCCAATGAGCCATACACACCGTACAGTGCTGAGTGCGCATGAATCGGAGTAGTGTTCAATCCCTGAGAGTAATAGAGCACGATGGGCGGGTTGATTAAAAAGCCAAATACACCTGCACCAACAAGATTCCAGAAACAAGTGGCTAAAAAGAATTTGAGCGGTAGTCGGTAAAACCCTTGAGCTTCCTGGGATAGCTTCAATGATTTCACGACTTCAAACCCAATCAAGGTGAGAGGCACGACTTCTAATGCGGAAGCAACCGAACCCATTGCTGCAATAAAGACGGGCGTTCCCGAAAAGTAAAGATGATGGAGAGTGCCAATCACACCACTACCAAGATAGAGAATCGTGGTTAGATAGGTGGCCCGTAAGGCTGTAGACCGCTTTAAAAAGCCTAGCTCACTACATAGGTAGGCGATTGCCACAGTCGCAAATACTTCAAAAAAACCTTCTACCCATAAATGCACAACCCACCAGCGCCAATACTCAGCAATACTGAGGGGGGTATGGTTGGTATACATCAAGCCTGCAGAGTAAAAAAGCGGAATAGTAATCGCACTGTAGAGAAAGAAATGATTTAGCCCCGTCTTGCTACCCTCAGCCTGTAAGGCGGGTTTGAGCGCCCGAAACATCAGCCATAGCCAAAAAACCATGCCACCAATCAGCAATAACTGCCAAAGCCGACCTAGTTCCACATATTCATAGCCCTGATGTCCGAACCAAAAGCTTTTATCCCCTAGCAAACCTTGAACACCAGCCCAGGAAACAATCAGCGAACCCACTACTACGATCGTTAGGGCTACCAGTAACCCACCATTACCCCAAGCTTGGAACTTGGGTTCATGCTTACCAAAGCGTGGTCCAAAGTATAGCCCCGCTGCTAGCCAGCAGGTCGTGATCCAAAATACCGCGAGCTGCAAATGCCAGGTGCGCGACGCAGCATAGGGTAAATACTGCTGAATCGGTACCCCGTAAAAACCATCCCCTTCTACCGCATAATGTGCCGTCACCATTCCCATCAGAATCTGAACTAAAAAGAGCGTCATTGCCACTCCAAAAAAGAGAGTAGTAACTTTCTGGCTAGGAGTAGCGATCCGAATGGCAGGCCGGGTAGTTACGGGTTGCACGTCTTCGGCATCTTCTTGGGTGATGTAGATAAAAAGGAAAAAGGCGATCGCTGCAATTAACACAATCACCGAGACAATCGACCAGATCAGGAACTGAGCGGGGGGCTTGGTTACCAATGAGATCGTCATGGGGAAAGTTGGCCGTATAGGAAAAGGGAGCGTTGGGGCGATTGGCCGAGGCAGCCCAGGCCGTCCAAGTGAAGAAAGAAGTCACATCCCGAATTTGGCCACCATCCGTAAACCAACCCCTGGGAATTGAATGCACTGCTGAGCCTTGGGATAGTAGAGTTTGATAGTCAGCAAAAACTGTCTGGAGTCCCTGGGTCTGTGCGGCTGTTAGAGTCAATGCCTGTGTCTCTGGCCCATAGCGGTTGGCTTTAAAGTCCTGCTGTACCTGAGTTTGCAGAATCGCTCGTTCTACGGCAGGCAGTGCCTCTAAATCCGTCTGTGAAAAGTTTGGATTGTTGTTGTAGATTACGCCTGCTGTCGCTAACCCCCAACGATGGAGGACATCTGCTGTCCAGTCTGGTGCGAGGTAACTACCATGTCCCCAGATGCTGCCAATATGTTGTCCACCTCTTGCCAGATAGGCTTCTTGACCTGCTTGAATATTAGCCTGAGTCAGAATGACTTCTTGCTGAGGTGAAACGATAGTCATGGGGATGGGAGGCGCATTTTTATAAATAGCAGCCCCGGCAGAGAGCAAAACCGTAAAGGTGACAATACAGATCAACGCTAGCCATGCCGGTAATCCAACTCGTTGAGGATGCTTTCCGGTCGCAACTGTACTCTCGAAAGTGGGATTAGCCATTCTTGCAAAATAGATAAGTTCAAACTGATATCTGGAGGTAAGCAAACAGTGCCACAGAGACGATCACTAATCGCGATAACACTTGCATCAGCCCTCCTTAGCCTAGGAGAGGCTACAGTAAAAATGCTTTGACTTATGTCAAAAAATATCTTGAAAGATTCTTAATTTTGCGAACCCGATGAAGTACAGCCTGTTCGAAATAACCCAATGAAATCCTTAAGATAAGGAGAGGCCAAGCTGGATAAAAAATACTCTGGGGTAATGAATGGACGAATCGCAACTCAGTCGGTGGTTATCATCGACCCTTATTTTCGTTAGTGTCCCGATTTATTCGCCATGAGCTGAGATAGCTGAAATGCTTTGGTAATAGATAATTCAGAGCATTCCTTGATGAACATTGCCCAACGCGAGCAGCAGATTATCCGTATTCAGTCTCAAAGTTCCTATGCCTCTATTAACAAAGCCCTAGAAGCAACCCTTCGCCTTGAAGCAAACCGAGTCACCCAGAACGCAGTAGAGTCAGCACTAGACGAAGAAGTTCAAGCTTATCTATCAGAGGTTCAAGGGGATCGACCTCGACGTTCAGGCTACTATCAACGGGTCCTCGATACTCAATACGGCCGTATTGCTCAGCTGTCTGTCCCTAAGCTACGGAAAGGGAATGCAGACCGAGAGTGGCAGATTTTAGAACGTTACCAACGAGTCTCTCGGTAGTCTCCTCGATTTTTGCCTCGGCTTGTACGTCATGGGGTTATCGCTTCGGGATCTGCAAGAAGCTCTCTATGAGATTCTAGGAGCAGTCTTATCCGTTAATGCCATTAACCGAATTACGCTAAAAGCTCAGAAGCAAATGTTTCAAAGCCGTCAGACTCGTCTTGAGGAAACCCCTCCTATTCTGATTGTCGATGGTGTTTGGGCTAGTGTTCAGTGTTCCTCAGAAGACTTTTGGGAAGACCAAGCTGGGCATATCCGGAAACTACGTCATGCGGAAGACCGAGTCATTCTAGTCGCTATGGCAGTGTGGCCCGATGGCACCCAAACGGTGCTTCATTATGAAATGGCGACGCAAGAATCGGAGGCAGCTTGGTTACTGTTCTTTGCGCATCTGTGGCAACGGGGATTGCAACCCTATTCGGTGAAATTGATTGTCAGTGATGGCACGACTGGGTTGCCTAAGGTGATTCGTGCTCTGTTTCCCCTCGCACAACATCAGCGATGCATTACTCATAAGGTTCGAGCGATGCTCCGGCATTTGGGATATGAGCAATTGCCACACCTGGATGCTCAAGGACAAGAACTGTCCCACTCTGAAGCCAAGAAGCTGCGATATTCACAAATTAAACACGATGCCTATGCTATCTATAAAGCGCCAGACTGGGAAGAAGCGATTGTGATGTTGCTCGTGTTTGCACAGAAATGGACAGACCTTGAACCCGATGCGGTCAGAACCTTTATCAAAGATTTTGCCCTGACCTTGAGTTTCTATGATTTTGATGAATCCCTTCATTCGCTGATTCGTACTTCCAATGCCCTAGAAAGGCTGTTCCGGGAATTCCGAACCAAAGCTGATGAAATTGGTGCTTTCCCCAATGAGGAGAGCTGTTTAGCGATTTTCTTCCTCGTCTCACGCAGGGATCATGCCAAGCATGATCGCTTCAAAAACCATGGCGAATAAATCGGGACACTAACTTATTTTCCAAGAACTCTCTTGCTCACAGCTCCTGGCTTTAACCCAAATCGCTCAATTTCAAGTCTTCAAAAAAGGTGAACTCATTTTTAAGCAAGGACGACCGGCTACTAGGTTCTTTGTGATTAAAACAGGAAGAGTCAAAGTCTTTAAAATTTCTGTGAATGGTAGAGAGCAAATTCTGAATATCTTTGATGAGGGGGAAAATTTTGCTGAAGTGGCAGCGATAGATGGACTAGAGTTTCCTGCATCTGCAACCGCATTAGATCCGACAACAGTTGTCTTTTTCACTCGGACAGAATTTTTGGCATTGCTGCATCAATATCCCGAC
This sequence comes from Acaryochloris sp. 'Moss Beach', assembly GCF_021497025.1. Classification (NCBI taxonomy): domain Bacteria; kingdom Bacillati; phylum Cyanobacteriota; class Cyanophyceae; order Acaryochloridales; family Acaryochloridaceae; genus Acaryochloris; species Acaryochloris sp. 'Moss Beach'. The sequence goes on along the minus strand of NZ_CP071719.1, from coordinate 123,451 downwards.
ATCGCCATCCATATCCTCAGTAGTTTGGCGAGACATACACGACATTTAGTTCAGGTCATCGAAGACCTCTCCTTTAAAGATGTGCCGCAGCGCCTGGCATCTCACTTACTGAATTTGAGCAGCTATCAGACGGTCACTCCGTTGACTCAACAAGCAAATGTAGTCATGCTAAATTTAAGCAAACATCAGCTAGCAGCGGCTTTAGGTACGATACCGGCTACCCTCTCGCGGGCATTCTATCGCCTCAGCACTGACGACATCATTGCAGTCAAAGGAATGCAAATTGAGATCTTGGATCACGACCGCCTCCTAGCGTTAAGTCAACTATCGAAATCTCAACCATCTCTAGACCAATGTCACTGACTTAAGAAAGTAGAAAAGGGCTGCAAGTCTTGATAGATATAGAATCAAGACTTGCAATCCATCAATAATCTGCCTTCTACTATGTCTCAGTCAGCCGAAATTCTCAAGCATCAGTTTTCCCAAAGCCTGGGATTGCCCTGGACGGATATTCTTCTCGCTTCAAGGCTGACCGACATCCTAGCAGAAGAATCAATCTCCTATCGTAACCGTGTGTATACGCCCATCGTTACGTTGTGGGCCATGCTCTACCAAGCATTATCTGCAGACAAAAGCTTGCGCAACACGGTCAAATGCATCACCACCTGGCTCACTGCCGCAGGACTCCAACCCCCATCATCAGATACAGGAGCCTACAGTAAAGCCCGAGGAAGATTACCTGAGTCCCTGCTGCAACGGTTAATTCCCGAAACTGCTAATCACATAGAGCAAAGCATTCCCCAAGAACACCACTGGTGTAATCGAACAGTGAAAGTCTATGACGGCACGACAGTGCTGATGGCTGATAGTGCGGCGAACCAAGGGGAGTATCCTCAACATGGCAATCAGGCTCCTGGCTGTGGATTCCCCATTGCCCGTTTAGTGGTGTTTTTTTGCTTAATCACAGGGGCAGTGGTCTCAGCCTGCATTGCCCCCTGGAGCATGAGTGAAATCGTCATCAGTCGGCTGCTTTATGAGGATCTGGAGGTTGATGATGTGGCCATAGCAGATCAAGCCTATGGCAGCTATGTTGCTCTAGCCCTGATTCAACAACAAGGAGCCGATGGGGTTTTACGTAAACATCATGCCCGTCATACAGACTTCCGTAAAGGACGTAAGAACGGGATAGGAGACCACCAAGTTCAATGGCAAAAGCCCACACGGTGTCCCGCCCACATGAGTGCAACGGAGTTTGCAGAGATTCCCAAAACATTGACAGTCAGGGAGGTATCGCTACGTCTATCGCGTCGAGGCTTTCGAGACCAGTTCATTATCGTCGTCACGACTTTACTGGATGCTCAGCGCTATAGTGCTAAACAATTGACTCGCTTGTACGGATGGCGATGGCAGGCGGCTGAAGTCAATTTGAGACACCTCAAAACCACCTTAAAGATGGAAATGCTCACGGCAAAGACACCTGAAATGGTGCGCAAGGATATTTGGTTGTCGAATGTCAATTACATAGTCCGAAAGTATTTTGATTTTCCTCCTGCTATTAGAGATTTGATTTGAAGCTTTGTCACTTGTACTTGAGATCGATGATCTTCTGCCTCGGTGATGGCCGAAGGCCGGTCGGAGACCATCGCGACAGAGAGCAAATGACAATTATCAATAAAACCACCATCAATAGAGATGCTTTCGAGTAAGCATCTCTATTGATGGTGGGGTAAAGGAGGTTTATTCTCGCTTGGGATTAGCTAGAAGTCTTTGGAGAATTGGCCGCGTTTTTAGCAGCTGCTTGTTTTCGAAAACTCTCAGCCTGCATCTCGAAAATGGTGGCATGGTGAATTAAGCGATCAATAGCAGCCACTGTCATCATCGAGTTGGGGAAGATCTTATCCCATTGGCTGAAAGGCTGATTAGCCGTGATGAGTAGGCTCTTTCGCTCATAGCGATGAGCAATCAGTTCGAATAGGACCGAGGTTTCAACATCAGACTTTTGAATATAGCCGAGGTCATCAATGATGAGCAGATCGTACCGGTCGAGCTTAGACAACAGGCTCTGCAATTCCAGTTGGAGTTTTGCCAGTTCCAGCTGTTGCACCAACGCTGTGGCCGTGACAAACTTCACCCGTTTCCCCAACTCAACAATAGAAGTCCCTAATGCAGAGCTGACATGTGTTTTCCCTGTTCCGCTTGGCCCAAATATCAAAATATTACTGCCCGACTCTAGCCAGTGAGTTGTTTGGGAAAACTCCATGATGGCTGCTGGATTGAGACTGGGAATATGGTCAAACTCAAAATTGGTCCAGGACTTGCCGTAGGGCAGCTGCGCTTCGGTTAGCGCGCGGGAGATCCGATTCTGTTCTCGACGGCTGGCTTCCCCTTGGGCTAAAGCCAATAGAAACTGGGCGTAGGACCAATTCTCCTGAGTCGCTTGATGCTCGATGCTCTGCCACTCGTCGAGGAAATGTCTTAACCGGAGCTGCTTGAGCGTCATCATCAAATTGTCGTATGGATTGTCCGGTGCTGCATTGGAGGAGTTGGTCATAGTCGGAGAGAGCGTGCTGTTGTGAAATGATGTCAGGATATTGCTCAGTCGAGAGCTTGAACTCAAAGGCTTGTTTTAATCTACTCAAGGTCAGGGTGGACTGTTCCAGTTGGGTTTGTAGATAGTCAGCTACCTGGGATTCTTGATCCTGAGTTGCAGCAATGTAGAGGGCTTCTGTCATCAAACGGGCAGCCTGGTCCCGCTCAAAGTCAGCTTTGAGGGATTCCCATAGCTGATGCCATTGAAGATTGGGCAGTAAGTCTGCTTGCCATTGGCAGTAGAGAAACGCATGGGGCTTTCTCCTGAGACTTTCTGCCACATGCTTGTAATCGATACTACGAGCCCGTCTCTTCTTCCCAGAGCCATGGACATGGACCCGCGCCAATTCCACTACGGGAGTGGTGCCTAAGAAACCGACAAGGCGGTCATGGTATAGGTGCAGTTTCAACCGATGACCAATTAAGCGAGAGGGGACTGATAGGCGACAATTGCATAGACCGAATACATGACCGCCTGACAATTACGTAGACCTCTCTAGAAATCAGGATCTCATTCTCAAAACACAAGAGATCTCAAATCAGTTCAGAGAGCATCTATACCTTTTCACTTTTTTTATAACTCCATACAGGAAAGACACTAGGGTTTGTACACCTAAGACGATTAGGGACCTCTAGTGCCAGCTCCTATTAAACCTCAACAGGTACAGCTTTATATGAAAACAAAACAATCCGGCTCTTCCCAAGACACTGCAGCTGCCAAAGCAGGGATCTCAACCCGCACTGCCCGTCGTATTGATAGTGGCACCCATCGTCCCCAACGAGGCCGCCCTCATGACTGGAAAACCCGTGAAGATCCGCTGGATGGATTATGGGAATTAGAACTTGAGCCGATGTTAGAGCGTGAGCCTCGATTAGAAGCGACTACTCTATTTGAGACCTTACAAGAGGACCATCCTGGGCAATATGATGACAAGATCAGAACCGTGCAACGCCGAACCGCTAAATGGAAGGCAGCTCATGGCAAGCCCAAAGAAGTGATGTTCAAAATTCAACATCATCCTGGAGAGATGGGACAGTCAGACTTCACCCAGCTCAAAGGTTTCAGTGTGACGGTTCAGGGTGAAACCTTTCACCATATCTTGTATCACTATCGACTGAGTTATAGCGGCTGGCAGTACGTGCAGGTGATTCAAGGCGGAGAGAGTTTTATCGGCTTATCTCAAGGACTACAAAATGCCTTATCTGCCTGTGGTGGTGTTCCTAAGACCCACCGTACCGATAGTCTGAGTGCCGCCTATCGCAATACCGGCGGTCGTAACCCCCCAGCTGACTCAGTTGTATTCCACTCTGTGTGACCATTACCGGATGGAGCCGACCCGCAACAATCTGGGCGTCTCTCATGAGAATGGCGGCATCGAGAGCTCCCATGGCTATTTCAAGCGGCGATTATGCCAGGCCCTGTATCGTCGAGGCAGCTTTGACTTCGAATCCGTAGCTGAGTATCAACAGTTCATCGAGCAAGTCATCGCTAAGCTGAATGCCAAGTGTCAAAAGAAGTTTGCACTGGAGCTCCCCACATTACAACCTTTGCCCAAATATCGCACCCCTGATTATGAAATCCGCAGCGCTAAAGTCAGCTGCAACAGCACGATTGCCGTCCGCTGTGTCCTGTACACAGTCCCCTCTCGCTTAATTGGTCATCGGTTGAAACTGCACCTATACCATGACCGCCTTGTCGGTTTCTTAGGCACCACTCCCGTAGTGGAATTGGCGCGGGTCCATGTCCATGGCTCTGGGAAGAAGAGACGGGCTCGTAGTATCGATTACAAGCATGTGGCAGAAAGTCTCAGGAGAAAGCCCCCATGCGTTTCTCTACTGCCAATGGCAAGCAGACTTACTGCCCAATCTTCAATGGCATCAGCTATGGGAATCCCTCAAAGCTGACTTTGAGCGGGACCAGGCTGCCCGTTTGATGACAGAAGCCCTCTACATTGCTGCAACTCAGGATCAAGAATCCCAGGTAGCTGACTATCTACAAACCCAACTGGAACAGTCCACCCTGACCTTGAGTAGATTAAAACAAGCCTTTGAGTTCAAGCTCTCGACTGAGCAATATCCTGACATCATTTCACAACAGCACGCTCTCTCCGACTATGACCAACTCCTCCAATGCAGCACCGGACAATCCATACGACAATTTGATGATGACGCTCAAGCAGCTCCGGTTAAGACATTTCCTCGACGAGTGGCAGAGCATCGAGCATCAAGCGACTCAGGAGAATTGGTCCTACGCCCAGTTTCTATTGGCTTTAGCCCAAGGGGAAGCCAGCCGTCGAGAACAGAATCGGATCTCCCGCGCGCTAACCGAAGCGCAGCTGCCCTACGGCAAGTCCTGGACCAATTTTGAGTTTGACCATATTCCCAGTCTCAATCCAGCAGCCATCATGGAGTTTTCCCAAACAACTCACTGGCTAGAGTCGGGCAGTAATATTTTGATATTTGGGCCAAGCGGAACAGGGAAAACACATGTCAGCTCTGCATTAGGGACTTCTATTGTTGAGTTGGGGAAACGGGTGAAGTTTGTCACGGCCACAGCGTTGGTGCAACAGCTGGAACTGGCAAAACTCCAACTGGAATTGCAGAGCCTGTTGTCTAAGCTCGACCGGTACGATCTGCTCATCATTGATGACCTCGGCTATATTCAAAAGTCTGATGTTGAAACCTCGGTCCTATTCGAACTGATTGCTCATCGCTATGAGCGAAAGAGCCTACTCATCACGGCTAATCAGCCTTTCAGCCAATGGGATAAGATCTTCCCCAACTCGATGATGACAGTGGCTGCTATTGATCGCTTAATTCACCATGCCACCATTTTCGAGATGCAGGCTGAGAGTTTTCGAAAACAAGCAGCTGCTAAAAAACGCGGCCAATTCTCCAAAGACTTCTAGCTAATCCCAAGCGAGAATAAACCTCCTTTACCCCACCATCAATAGAGATGCTTACTCGAAAGCATCTCTATTGATGGTGGTTTTATTGATAATTGTCATTTGCTCTCTGTCGCGATGGTCTCCGACCGGCCTTCGGCCATCACCGAGGCAGAAGATCATCGATCTCAAGTACAAGTGACAAAGCTTCAAATCAAATCTCTAATAGCAGGAGGAAAATCAAAATACTTTCGGACTATGTAATTGACATTCGACAGGGGACTGTGTACAGGACACAGCGGACGGCAATCGTGCTGTTGCAGCTGACTTTAGCGCTGCGGATTTCATAATCAGGGGTGCGATATTTGGGCAAAGGTTGTAATGTGGGGGAGCTCCAGTGCAAACTTCTTTTGACACTTGGCATTCAGCTTAGCGATGACTTGCTCGATGAACTGTTGATACTCAGCTACGGATTCGAAGTCAAAGCTGCCTCGACGATACAGGGCCTGGCATAATCGCCGCTTGAAATAGCCATGGGAGCTCTCGATGCCGCCATTCTCATGAGAGACGCCCAGATTGTTGCGGGTCGGCTCCATCCGGTAATGGTCACACAGAGTGGAATACAACTGAGTCAGCTGGGGGGTTACGACCGCCGGTATTGCGATAGGCGGCACTCAGACTATCGGTACGGTGGGTCTTAGGCACACCACCACAGGCAGATAAGGCATTTTGTAGTCCTTGAGATAAGCCGATAAAACTCTCTCCGCCTTGAATCACCTGCACGTACTGCCAGCCGCTATAACTCAGTCGATAGTGATACAAGATATGGTGAAAGGTTTCACCCTGAACCGTCACACTGAAACCTTTGAGCTGGGTGAAGTCTGACTGTCCCATCTCTCCAGGATGATGTTGAATTTTGAACATCACTTCTTTGGGCTTGCCATGAGCTGCCTTCCATTTAGCGGTTCGGCGTTGCACGGTTCTGATCTTGTCATCATATTGCCCAGGATGGTCCTCTTGTAAGGTCTCAAATAGAGTAGTCGCTTCTAATCGAGGCTCACGCTCTAACATCGGCTCAAGTTCTAATTCCCATAATCCATCCAGCGGATCTTCACGGGTTTTCCAGTCATGAGGGCGGCCTCGTTGGGGACGATGGGTGCCACTATCAATACGACGGGCAGTGCGGGTTGAGATCCCTGCTTTGGCAGCTGCAGTGTCTTGGGAAGAGCCGGATTGTTTTGTTTTCATATAAAGCTGTACCTGTTGAGGTTTAATAGGAGCTGGCACTAGAGGTCCCTAATCGTCTTAGGTGTACAAACCCTAGTGTCTTTCCTGTATGGAGTTATAAAAAAGTGAAAAGGTATAGATGCTCTCTGAACTGATTTGAGATCTCTTGTGTTTTGAGAATGAGATCCTGATTTCTAGAGAGGTCTACGTAATTGTCAGGCGGTCATGTATTCGGTCTATGCAATTGTCGCCTATCATTTGGTCTCATTTGCTAGGCTACAACTTATTGAGAAGTCTCATGGAACAGGCTGCCCCATGGGCAGAATATGACCGCTCTCGACTCTCTTTACAAGGGGCTCGACAACACTTTAATCAGATGCTGGTTTTGTTAGCAACGGCCACACAAGCGATACGTCAACGGTTGTATGCTCATCTGCTTGAAAATATTGCTACTGACCTTCTGCCGGTTCGACCCCATCGGCTCGAACCCAGGGTCGTTAAACGAAGACCTAAGCCCTTCCCCAGAATGCGACAACCGCGCTCTGTCCTCAAAGCCAATCTGGCTGCTTGATTAAGCTTACACGTTCGCAACAATGTGGCGAAAATCCCTTTTGACTTCAGTGCAATAATTCAGCGCCAACAAAGCCAGCCAGCCTTGCTAGTTTTGGAGCATAAAGAGAATAGCTCTGCTCCTTCAACACTGGAGAGTTGCCATGGCGAATCATCACCCTCGAATTCTCAACGTAGAGGTGGAAGTTGAGTTTAGCCGCCTTGCAAGCGAGTACTTAGTTGCTGCCTATGCTCAGGTACTGCCAGAAATACGCTCCACCTCTAAGTCATCCAAACAACGTGAATCATTAGATATCAACCTTAAGGAGGCCCAGTCATGAATAGCATCCAAGTGGCCATCTATGCACGGGTTTCTTGTGAGCAACAAGTCAGTACCAATACCATTGATAGTCAAATTACAGCATTGTTAGAGCAAGTCAAAGCCGATGGGTACACTTGTTCAAAACATCTGCAGTTTAAGGATAATGGCTTTAGTGGTAGCAATCTCATACGGCCTGCCCTGGAACAGTTGAGAGATGCTGTTGCCTTAGGTGATATTGATCGGCTATATGTCCATTCTCCAGATCGACTGGCTCGGAAATATGCTTATCAGGTGGTCCTTGTCGATGAGTTTTCAAAAGCGGGGGTAGACGTCATTTTTCTGAATCATCCTCTGGGCCAATCTCCCGAAGATGAATTGCTCCTCCAAGTCCAAGGAATGGTAGCTGAGTATGAACGAGCAAAAATTCTAGAACGGAGTCGTCGGGGAAAACGACATGCAGCACAAAGTGGTTCTCTCAATGCTTTTTCCAGGGCTCCTTATGGGTATGATTTCATTTCCAAACACCTGAATGGTGGCCAAGTTCGCATGGATGTTAACTTGACCCAGGCACGCCATATTCAACAAATGTTTGAGTGGTATGTTCATGAGCACTTAAGTGTTAGTGAAATTTGTCGACGTCTTGAATCAATGTCTATCCCCTCTCCCTCTGGGAAGCCCAAGTGGACGGTCACCACCGTATCGAGAATGCTGAAGAATCCTCACTATAAAGGCTGCGCAAGTTTTGGTAAATGGCGCAATGGTCAAAAAATAGATAGGCCCAGAGCCATTCGCAATGCCTCCTCCCATCCAAAAGCACATTCCGTTTATCGAACACCTCCCGAAGATTGGATCGTTGTTCCCGTTACCCCGATTATTGATGAGGCTTTGTTTGAAGCAGCTCAAGAGAAATTAGAAGAAAATCGGACTCGCTTTCGCCAGCGAAAGAAAGGTCCCAGTCATCTATTGCAAGGGCTAGTCGTTTGTGGGCTCTGTGGATATGCTTATATCCATTCCAATAAATCATCAAATCACCGATGGTACCAATACTATCAATGCAGTCCGAGTCAAAAAGTGGATGGGCGACCTTGGTGTCCCAATCCTGCAATTAAGGCACAGGAACTCGAAGAGGCTGTCTGGGTAGAAGTGTGCAGATTACTGCAGAACCCAACTCATTTACAGCAAGAATATCAAAGACGCTTGCATGCTGCAGATGAAAGCCCCGCCGCCCAGACTCGCCAACACCTTAAATCACAAATGAGAAAACTACACAAGGGCATTGAACGTATCATTGATGCTTATGCTGAGGGGCTTATCAACAAGAAAGAATTGGAACCGAGACTCAAAAGCATGAGAGATAGATTGAAGGTCCTAGAAGTCCAATCACAACAATTGAAAAATGAAGAAGTTTTTGACAGTGAACTGAAGTTGGTGATTGGGCGGCTCGAAGAGTTTTCAGCTAGGGTCAAAGAGCGATTAGATACATTGGCATTCTTAGAAAAGCGGGAGGTCATCCGTTCACTCGTCAAGCGAGTAGAAATCTTTCAAGATAGGGTCAAAGTAGTATTTAAGGTGGGAAACAGTCCTTTAGTAGCAAGGGAGCAGACAGCTCAAAAAAAATTCGCCACATTGTTGCGAACGTGTATCTCAGTGCCATTGATCTCTAGACTGAATGTAACGCCTAGATTCAAATCCTTTTCTCAAAAACCAAGATGACAGCAGATGTTTGGCTACTACGGTCTATTATTTGGCAAAATTTTGACCATTGCCTATGGCATTCTTAACTCGGTAATATACGCTTGAATATGGAAGCTCCACTCACAAAGCAATCAATGGAACCGACCCAAAATCCGAAAGTTGATAAACTCCTCAAAAAATATGCCGCTGGGGAACGCAACTTTAGAGAAATAGATTTAAGTCAGTCTGACCTCAGTGGAATTAACTTAAAGGGAGCAGATCTTAGTTATGCTGATCTCCGTGAGACAAATTTAAACAATGCCAATTTGAGGGGAACGGATCTTAGTTATGCCAGTTTGAGTGAAGCAGATTTGACACAAGCAGATCTACGCGGATCCAGCCTTTTTGGTGTCGACTTGAGAAGCACGACCTTAACAGATATTAGCCTCACTGAGGCTGATTATGATAAGACCACTCACTTCCCAGCTGGCTTTGACCCTAATGCGTCTTGAACCAAACAGGGCTAGCCCCTTGTCTTTGAGTCAATAGGTTAGTAAGATTCTGCCAATCTTCTTGTTCAGTGTCACCTTATGAAGCTTTTTTGTGTAGCGTTGAATCGCATCTCTGCTGTGCGATTGCCTCGCATTCCCCAGATCTTTGCTACCGTTGATGGCCAACATTCTATGGTACGTGCATCACTCACCGTCATGGCAACAGCATTGCTCAGTTGTGTAATCACCCCTCAATGGGTCTCAGCTGAAACCGTTCTTGAAAAGGTTGATCGTACAGGTACATTAACTGCGGGCACCAATCAAGCAGCTTTCCCCTTTGCCTTTACCAACGAGCAGGGACAACTGCAAGGGTATTCGGTAGACATGCTAAAGCTCATTCAAACACAGCTTTCAGAAGAATTGGGGAAGCCGATTGAGCTGAAGCTCTTGGCCCTAACCCCCGAAGCCAGGGTAAGCGCAAGAAAATCAAGCCTCTGAAAGGCTAGACTGTAAAGGAATAGAAGCGCCTAGAACCTTGAGCATATACGCTTCATCCATGCTCGCCCGTTTTAGTTTTTGACGGGTACTTTTCTTAAAGGACGTTTCTTGATTGAGAAGGTTGATGCTCCAGCGTCTCAGGATGGCCATGTTTTCCGGCGCATGTCCTGTGCGAATGCGGCTAGCATCTTCGCCAAAGGTCACGTCTAAGACCCAGTAGAGTTGGTTCTCAATCGACCAATGCTGGCGGATGGCTTTGCCCAACTGCTGAGCATTTGGCGGTAGAGAACTGATATAAAACATCACCTCATAGGTGGTTTTGTTCCACAGATGTCGGGTCCGAGCGACCTTGACGATGGTTTGCAAGCCCTTCCACTGCGCCTGCTTGTACAGAGGACCCATCTGTTGAAGGGACACGGCCCAAACTTGTCGTTTCTCGCGACGATGGTGCCCTGCTTCCACCCGCGCATCATAGCTGTGCTCAATGCACTTAAACTCATTCGCCTCAGCCGTTTCAAACCATTGCTCAACCTGCTCAAACAGCGTGGGATGATTCTCCTTGAGGGCCAGCACATAGTCAGCCTCTTTAGCTTGAATGTGGCGGGCAATCTCGTGCTGAGTTCCCATTGCATCAATGGTAATAATGCACCCGGCAATGTCTAATAGCTCTAGCAGTGCTGGAATAGCGGTAATTTCGTTACTCTTGTCTGCAACTTTGACCTGTCCTAGAAATAACCGATACTCACTGGCCCAAGCACTGACCAGATGCAATGCGGATTGGTCTTGATTGCGATCATAGGAACCTCTGAGTTGTTTGCCGTCAATCGGTATCACTTGAGCGCCGAGGGTTGTCACTACCTGATCCAACCAGTGATTGAAACTCCGCTCAAAAGCGGAGGGGGCAAATACGCTCAAACACTCGTCGATAGGTGTCTGCTGTCGGTATCCCGGACGGTAGGCTCAGAAAACTCGACAACCAATCTTGATGGCTTAGACCATAGGTTTCAATGTCTTCCCACCCTTGTGCGCCACCTAAACTTGCCAATAGTCCAATCACGACGATGCTGACAAACGGATGCTGGACACCTTGGCCTCCCACGTGGATCAGGCAAATCTTCAAAACACTCGGACAATTGTTGATAAGCCTGATCGCAATCACTGGCAGGCAGGAGTGACGAGGATGAGTCAGTGGAAGCTGGTGAGGAAGGGGGCTTGCTGAATCCTGTAGCCATGGGGAAACCCTTTTAACAGAATGGAGTTCCATAGCATATTACAGCTTCATTTTTCTTGCACTGCCCCTGGCGAATGGTGATGAGTTTATTATCTGACATGCTTGAAAATATAATGAGTGTTTTTGGTAAGAACCGCGAAAGGCTAATCAGCGGTTTGGAATACTTCAATTTTCACTAGACTCACTGTACAGATTATTGAAAGCACATTAAGACGATAATTGATTCTTTCGAAATAATTCGCCAATAGTGTCTCCCCTTCAATGACCCCAAACCAGCATCACTCTCTCCCGCTCCAACCACCCCCCGATCATCTCTTCAATCCGCTCCATCGTCTCGCCAGGACGCAGCTCAATCACTTGCCAAATATCGAACGTGTCCTCAATCTCAACGGCGCACTCCCAGCAAAATTCAGGAGTAGAAAAAACATCCCTCACAAAAGGCTTCCCTGTTCCCGCCACCGTAATCCAGTCTTGCCTAGAGATGTTTTCAGAAACAACCAGGTGTTCTAGCTGACCTGCTGATCAGCCAAAATTTGTGATTGATCATATTTCAGTGCATAACCTACACCACGAATCGTATGAATCATCACTGATTCTCCTAGATTCTCTTTGAGTTTATGACGCAAACGTGACATGTGAACCTCGACTGTTCGCGTATCAACTATGGACTCTTCACCATATCCCCATACTTTCTGTAAAAGCTCCTGACGAGAAACAGCTTCTCCAAGTCGGCTAGCCAATAGTTCCAATAAACTAAATTCCATCTGGGTGAAGAAGAGACGTGCTCGGTCGTGGTAAATCTGCCGTTTATTTCTATCAATGTAGAGTGAGCCAATCTCAATCACACCAGGGATTTGATACTTCGATATTTTTACAGCATCCAGTCTGCGGAGAATAACCCGAACACGAGATTCTAGTTCTTTAGGTGAAAAGGGCTTGACCATATAATCATCAGCACCCATTTCTAAGCCAGTAATACGATCTGCTGTCCCTGACAGAGCGGTCAGCATAATAATCGGAATTCTCGATATTTTGCGGACGGCTTGACAAACACCATAACCATCCAGTTTCGGCATCATCACATCTAGTACAATCAAGTCGGGATCTTGATGCTCAAAAACTTCTAGTGCTTCTATGCCATCAGCAGCAGTGAAGACCTTATAGCCCACCATAGTTAGCCGGGTTGATAATATTCGTCGAACCGAAGTTTCATCATCAACGACTAAAATTGAATGCTGTTGGTGACTAGGATTATTCATGGATTCAAACTTTGCCGTATGAAAACCTTAAGAAAGAATTCAATATACTGATCAGAATTAACTTTCTAAATCTATAAAAAATGAGAGCATTTTGTATATTCTTAATATCTTGAAGGAGTGCCAATAATAACTAGTTTGAAAGCATCTACTTAGAACTTATTTCTTAGATGCTTACCTCCCCTAAAAGCAAGTAGTTCTTGAAGCTATAGCAGGCAAAATGTACCTGCTTAGAATTCATAATTGCATCCGTACAGTTGATAGAATTCCTTTTAGTATAGATAGAACTATGTAAACAATCAAATCATTTGTGATTTATTTCTATCTATATATCAACTAGGCTCTTAGGCTTCTCAGACATGATTGAAGCATACCCAGTGACCTCATAACCGATTTATGATCCCTATCTACTGTAGTTTTCCATCGAACTCAATGATTACTGGATCGACACTTTACCTAACTATCGATCATGAGTTTTAAGCCATGGACTGGGCAGACAGGAATTTCGTCTTCTCGATTCTTGCGATACCAATCTTGATGGCATTTTTCGACGGGACAGACATACCGGGGACTTTCAACAGAATTTTTGATCCCTGGAAGAGGATAATAAATTCTGAGGGCTTTAAGAATATCCTCAGCAGGATATTGTTCTTCTAGATATAATCTGATCCAATCACGGGTGGGTTCATTCTCAGCTAAAAGGCTGGAGAGCTGTGTATGGCTCCCTTGTTGGAGTGAAGACTCAGATAGTAGTCCCTCTAACTGTCTTTCTATTCGTTGTGCAGCCGGAGCATCAAGGAGTTCTGCAATATAGGGTTGGATTGCCTTAGCTGCTGTACAGATGTCATCGGGTGAATATTTCATCATTCGCTATGCTCGACTATTAGTTGAATCTTTTAGATAGCCCCAAATCTTACAATAGCTTCTTATTCGGTAATCTATTACTTGGTAACCCTCAACCCCAAACACTCGCCACCCTCTCCCGCTCCAACCCCAGCCGCACCATCTCCTCAATCCGCTCCAACAATTACAGACCAGTAAACACATCTAGAGTTTCTTCGATTCCCCGCATATGGCTCGAAACATTGAAATCAAGGCCCGCATCCACAACATTGAAACCATCACCAAACTGGTAGCTCAATTTGCCGATCAAGGACCCATCGAGATTGTGCAAGACGATACCTTTTTCCAGTGTGAGAATGGCAGGCTAAAGCTTCGATCACTATCCAAAACTGAAGGAAAGCTGATCTTCTACCGTCGCCAAGATCAACCCGGTCCAAAAGAATCCTTTTACCTGATCTCACCCACTTCATCGCCAGACAGCTTACGTGAAGCGCTGACGTTGGCCTATGGTCAAGCTGGTCGTGTCCGCAAGGTGCGAACCTTATTTCTCGTTGGTAGAACCCGCGTTCATCTGGATAAGGTTGAAGGGTTAGGTCATTTTCTTGAACTGGAAGTGATACTTGCAGAAGGTGAGTTACCAGAGACGGGGATTGAAGAAGCTCACCTGCTCATGGATAAGCTTGGGATCGAACAGTCTCAACTTATAGATAGAGCCTATGTCGATCTACTGATCGTTTAAGTTGTCTACCCTCGGCTTTCTCCTGACCTGGGTACAAGACCCTCACTTGCTGTTCAGCTCTGTGGATAGCTCGGCTCCTGGCGCTATCTAGGAGGTCGATCAGAGCGTCTTCGGGGTCTTCGTTGGAATAAAGGTAGGCGAGGAATCCAAGGTTCAGGAGTGAGGTGGATGGTCAGGCTGGAGGTTGGCTGAGGAGTGGGCATAGATAGAAATTGAAGAATAACCTAATCAAATAATCCATCTACTTTTTGTCGAAAAGCAATCAGAGCATGAGAGCCACGGTACTGCTTCAGCTCTTCGAGTAATTGATCTGATACCTCTGAAGATACAATCGTTTTCACTTGAATATTGGTATTAAATCCTGCAATATCCCCCATCCGCTGACCATGACTCCCTGCTCCCTGGGCTGGAATGATGGTGTACCCAGAGGCATCTAATGTATTGAGTAAATGGATCAGACGATGCTGTAATACCGCTTCACAAATAACGGTGACCAAAATACCTTGGTTTATTGAAGAAGAAGACATGGGAACTCCAAATGAGTTGTGTTCAGCTAAAATCTCTGATACAGCACTTTCACCACAAATATTTACGTCATGACTATCTGGCTGGAGACCCTTGATCATGGCATCTTCAAATCCTACCCTCCAATTCTGAGATCTCTATGAAGATTGCTTTTACTCTCAAAAGAAGAAATAGGGATCGGGTAGCATAATCATGACTAATCTTGGATATCACCTCATGTCGATTTACGTTGGTAACCTCTCTTATGACGTTACAGAGCAAGACCTAAATACCGCTTTTGCCGAATATGGAACCGTAAAAAGTGCCAAGCTTCCCACTGACCGAGAAACAGGACGCAAACGTGGATTTGCCTTTGTCGAAATGGGTGATGATGCTGAGGAAGCCAAAGCCATTGAAGAACTAGACGGTGCTGAATGGATGGGACGTACCCTGAAAGTGAATAAGGCAAAGCCCCGTGAAAATAGAGGTGGTGGTGGTGGTGGTAACCGCTGGTAGAGCTAATTTGAAGTAAGGGGATTAGCGCTCATAGCTCAATCGTTTTAGGGCTATGAGATTACCTGATCAGATTTCTCTGCTTCACTCATAACAGCTTCCACACCCACCACCGTGACCATGACTCCTTTTCGCTGACACTCAAAACGATAGAGTTTTCTATCCTCCAACTTCTCCAAGCACTCCTTACTAATCAGAGGTGAGTGCTGAAGAATCCTCCTATTGTCATCCAGCTTCTGATCACGCTGGACCAACACTCTTTGCTTGTGTGCATTCCACACTCCGATCAACACCCAAGCTTCAGGCTTCTCAGGGGTTACCTCAATCGCCCCTGCAAATTGTGTGAAGAATATTTGACCATCAATAATCTGGGGATAGCATTTGACCATCAAGGGTCTATCCAAGGCGGCTTTAGTAAATTTTGCGAATCGATGCTTTACTCTCAAGGGAATCTGATGACCGTCAAGCTCTAAAAAGTAATTGGGTCGTTCCTTCTCCCCCTCAACCTCCTGAACCCGGATGATTCCCGGAAGTCGGCACCAGGCCCGATGGGTGCCATTGCCAGAGAGCAGAGGCTGTCTCTTATTTCGCTGCTTTCGCTGCTTAGATTTTGCCTGGGGAGTTTTTGTCGCCTGCTGTTGCTGGGGTGTTGCTTTGGGTTTTCCCTTGGCCTGATCCTGGTCTGTGGATTGACGTTTGGTACTAGCCTGAGAGGCTTTTGGTATTTCTTTTGATGGTGCTTTGGCAGAACCTGTTGTGAGTTGTTCTATCTGAAGCTGAGATTCGAGTTTCGCAATCGTTCGTTTTAGGAGAAGGGCAGCAGTTTCGTTGTTGCACTGCTCAAGCTGAACTTTGAGTTGGTTGAGCTTGTCGATAGTTGCAGAGGGCATAGGAAACCTCACTAGGGACAGACTTGCAGCTATTCTAGAGTATGAAGTGAGGCTTTGGGTGAAATTTAGGTTTCTCGCCAGGATACGTCATACAACCCATGCCCAGACTTAAGATAATAGACATTATGAATCAATGTGCTTTTCAAGCCATCCTCCTAGAGAAAGATCTGCGGCACGCTAAAGACGGACAGGCAATCGCTGAATTTGTGGTTACTATTCCTCCATTACGAGAAGAAGATCCCCCAGAAAACCTCAAAGCAATTTACTGGGGTGAAAATGGAGAAAAAGCCCATCAAGCCTTGCAACCCGGCGACCAACTGATTCTACAAGGGCAGCTCAAAATCACAAAAGTGACACACAAAACGGGTGAAGAAGAATATGTTGAGCAACAGGCTAGCCTGATTGTTGAGAAGATTAACCGAATTCAACGGGCTAGCTGATGAAGCATTCTGTCGAAATCATTGACGATGCTATCGAAATAAGCGCAAAGCAAAATGTAGAGTAGCTCAGCAAGTCTTGAAATAACTGAAATAAAAAGGCAAAGATTGTCAAAACTCTCCAGAAACTCAAAATGTAGCCCATTAATGATTAGATACAAGTGAAGTTAATTCCGGGAATGCTATAGGTTAGCATTCCTAAGCTTTGCTGAAACTACACTGATTTACGACAATCTATGGCTACTGACAACAAATACTCCAAAGTACTTCTTGAGTTAAAGACCCACTACCAACAGACAATTGCTGAACTCGAAGCTTAAACGAGTCAACTCAAGACTAAAATCACGTCTCTAGATACGTTAATTGAAGATCCATTGTTAGGCTCTGACATTCTTTCAGTCCTGCAAGGTGAAGCAGATTCACTAACCTCAGAAGCTCCAGCCTCTAAAGTTGCTAAAACAGTAGAACCTAAAACCAAGTCTAAGAAAACTACTCAAAAAGCTGCTTCTAAGAAAACAGCTGCAACTTCTAAGAAAGCAGCTGCAACCGCAAAGACAAAGGAAACCGTAGAATCTAAAGCTGAAGCTGCCCCAAAGAAAGCTGCCCCAAAAGCTTCACCTTCATCTGGGAAGAGAAAATCTCCAACATCCCAAAAATCAGCCTCAACTCCGAAAAATACAAAAAAGGTAGAGTCTAAAGCTGAAGCTAATCCTCCAAAAGCTGCTCAAAAAGCTTCGCCCAAAAAATCCTCTACTCCTAAGAAAACACCATCTCAGGAAAAGACTAAAAAAGCTCAGAAACAAACAGGCCGTTCTTCATCCAGTGTTCTGAAGATGAACAAGCCCTTTGACAAGACGAGTAAATTTGATGCAATCACACAGATCATGAAAGAACAATCTGGAAATTTGGTTCACATGGATGATGTGATATTGAAGCTATATGGTGAACTGAGTGGCGATGCACTCAAAGTGGAACGTAAAAGGATGCACAACACTATGTATCAGGGTACCAAGAAAAATCTATGGATTAAATCCCCTAATGTACCCATGAGTTATATCCTTGAAGAAAATTCACAGACTAAATCTGAGGAATCAAAAAAAACTAAGGCCAAAAAGTCTCAGAAAAAGACCTAACGAAAGAATACTAGATGGTCGGGTTCAGCCCAGTATCATCATCCGACTCAAGCAGGAGCCATCATTCTTGTGATCGAGAATGATGGTGGAGCAAATAGGAAAACGCCTCTACCAATCTCCATTCGCTCTCCTGATAGCGCAAAAGTACTACCAGCCAAGTAGTCTGTTAGCCTCTGAGCCAGCTTGTTTTCCAAAGCTGCTAAATTCACTAGGAGCATATCATCCGTTTTCATTGCGTTGATTGCTTCCTCAGCATCTTCAAATGACTTGGGGTGACACACGCGGATTTTGTGGGGTGATATTCCTTGAAAGGGAAGAAGATTGTCCATGCGCCAGTGCTCCTCTAGTACCAAATCCAGGCACATCCTTAACGTTTCGTGAATACTCCAGGCAGTCTCTTTATGCATACTCAAGCCTAGAATCGTACCTGATCCGTTACTCCCAATGACACTAGAAGGAACCAATTGTTCCGCAGCTACCGAATTACCCCCAAACCCTTACCACCCGATCCCGATCCAAGCTCACTCCTACCATCTCATCAATCCGCTCCATCGCATCCTTTGGCCTCAGCTCAACCACCTGAAAGATGTCGAACTTATCCTCTATTTCAAAGACTGCTTCAAGCAGAATTCTGTGAAGCCGCAATACATTAGGCCAACATCAGCCGATTTCTTGAAAATCAAAATAATTTTCAGACTGCTTAATCAATTGCTGTAGCTCATCGAATTCCATTGCCTGGATAGCCATTGCTAAACCTGTATGGACGAGTGCTAATCTCTGCTTTGCTTCTGGGCTTAGTTCTTCAGATGCTTCTTCTACACACTCAAACATCGTTGCTGTCTGGGTCAGGTTGTCAAAGGTAACGGCTAATACTTCGGCCAAAAAACTTGTCAACATAATATCTTCGCTTTATCCCTGTGTGTCCCTATATCATCAAGTAAAGCAATTTTGATTAAAACAGCGTAAACACTGATTATTATCAATTAGCCATCTGAAATCCCTAGTAGTTTCTCCTGATAGCGATATTACGTAGTTTATGGCTATCAGGAGAAACCTTGGCCCAATCACCCCCAAACCTTTGCAACCCGCTCCCAATTCAGGTAAACGCCTACTATCTCTTTAATTCACTCAATTGCTTCACCTAGCCACAGCTCAACCATCTAGAAGATATTGAGCGTGTCTCCCAGCTCTGGACTTTTAAACGGAATTTTGATGAGCGGCTTTTTTCCCTCAACTGTGATCCAGAATTGCCTAATACATTAATCTACTATCAGAGCCTTTGAACCAATTGCACTCTCATGCCCATAACCTACACCAACCGGAAGCAGAAAACGTTTTATTTGCATCAGGGCAAGACTAAAACAGGTAAACCCAAATACCACTTCTCAATGAAGGCTGAGGGAGTATTAGCCGAGGCCATCCCAAAAGGATTTGAAATCTATGAAAATCCTAATGCCCAAGTTTTCTTGAGGAAGATTCCGCCAAAGCTGATCACCGATCAGGAATTAAGCCTTGTTAAGGATGGAATGGAGAAATATTCCCATGCGGATAAATACATAGTTGATGTCAAGAAAGAGACCATAAGTATTTTTACTCCGACTCAGAATGTTTCTGCCCTTTCAGAGTTTCTCGTTCCAACAGCTCAGGCTCTTGGAAAAACTCAAGAGGACTTACAAAAACTCCTCCAACAGGTGCTGTCCTATTCCTGTGATTTTAGGTTCATTTTGGTGAACAAACAGCAGCGACTCTTTCAAGCCCAGAGATATTGCTATCTAGGTTCCATTGACGATTGGATAGAGATTGGCTCCACCGATCAGCTCGAAATCCTGGTCAAAAAATATACCAAACATATTGACCAAAACTCTATGTATGAATTGCTTTGAGACTGAAAAAAATTACTATCCATTCTGAGCAACGTTAAAGCTGAGAAGAACAGCAACTTGCAAAACTACCATTTCACCCCCCAAGCCCTCGCCACCCGTTCCCGGTCCAACCACACCCCCGATCATCTCCTCAATCCGCTCAATGGTTTCCCCTGGCCGCAGACTCAACACCTGCAATACATCGAACGTGTCCTCTAATTCCAGCGCACACTCGAAACAGAACTCAGGTGTTTCAAACGAAATTCTGATGAATGGCCTACCGCTGCCCTCGATGGTGATCCAAAACTTCCCTGAACTGCTTCGGGAAACCGTCAGATACTCAAGCTGCCCCTTTTGCTTGGTCTGCTGAACCAAGTTCCTTTGACGCTTCTCCAGTGCATGAAATTTGGACTCAAAAGCTCTCGACACTCTGGGGGGTCGAACTCTTCCTGGTGTTTGCCGAGCTGAATACCCTCGCTGTGTTCTCCGAGTGTCGGTGGGTTCGCTGCGGTCGTATTTGGGGGTGGGTTCAGTGTTGCGATCATCATCTTCAGGCTGTGAAGTTGCCTTACGCTTCACTGGCAGATCATCTTTCCGGTCGATGGTCTGGAATGATGCCTTGTCTGGGTATGTCGGGGTTGCTTCGGTATTTGTCGAGGGTGTCAGCGTGGGTTCGGCGGGTGGTTTGGGCTTCAGGGAAATGAGTTGAGGGGGGCATTGCAGATATCCAGTGCTAAGGCTGGTTCAGTTTAGCTTCTGAGGATATGGTCTGGGGGGGGGGTTTTGTTGGGAAAGCTTAATTTTGGGGTGGGGGGCTGATTTTTGGGGGAGCTGAATCGTTAGGTTTTGGGACTGTTGAGATCGCAAAGTCGTCCCAAAAAAAGTGGTATCGTTCTCGGCACATAGGGGTTCATACCAGATGTATGATCCTACTTTGACAATTCCTCTGAGTCTTTTTTTTCCAATGACAACTCAATTCGATGATGCAGCGGCAATGGAATTACCGCCAGGTAGCTTTGGGCTTCCGATATTAGGAGAGATATTCAGCTTTATTACTGACAATCAAGACTTTGCTAAAAATAGGCATGAGAGATATGGATCGATATTCAAAACTAAGCTAATAGGTTTTGATGCACCCATTGTTTATATCAAAGGGGCTGAAGCTAATAAGTATGTTCTGATGAATGAACATAAACTTTTCGTTAGTTATTTCCCAGGTAGCATAAGGAATTTGTTAGGTGATAAAGCAATCACTCAACAATATGGGGATGTTCATCAAAACCGTAGGAAGCTTCTTTATTCCGCTTTCCAGCCACGTAGCCTTTCAAGTTATCTGACTGGCATGATTTCAGTAACAGATCAATACCTAGAAAAATGGCTTGATCTGCAGACGTTTACTTGGTATCCAGAAATCCAGAAGTATACATTTGATATAGCCTGCAAGTTACTGATTAGTTTAGATAATGCATCATCCACACCCCTTTATCGTGACTATGATTTATGGGGAGATGGTTTATTCTCCTTTCCATTACCTTTTCCTTGGACTAAATATCAAAAGACTTTGAGAAGTAGACAGCGACTTATCGAGCAACTAGGAGATTTGGTCGAGAGCAGGAAGAAGAATCCTTCAGATTCAACATCAGATATTCTAGATCTGTTGATTTCTGAGAAAGATGAAAATGGGGACCATCTGACATTTGAAGAAGTTAATGAGCAGTTATTGACAATCCTTTTTGCTGCACATGGAACGCTTGCTTCAGCGATTTGTTCATTATGCATAGTTTTCGGCCAAAATAAAGACATTTTTCAGCAGGCTAAAGAGGAGCAGGAACAGCTAGGACTTGCGGAGGAAATTAATTATGAGAAATTACAGCAAATGCCATTTCTGGATCAGGTTATCCGGGAAACACTGAGACTTTTTCCACCAGTAGGTGGTGGATTTAGAAAAGCTATTCAACCCTGCAGCTTAAATGGATATCACATTCCCAAAGGTTGGAATGTAATTTATCAGGCTTCCCTTACGCATCTCGATATAGAAGTATATGATAAACCCGATGAATTCGATCCTGATAGATTTACTCCAGAATCACATAAGAAGCTTGCCAAGAATATGAGTTATATCCCATTTGGTGGTGGGATGAGAGAGTGTATTGGCAAAGAATATGCTCGGCTGGAAATGAAGCTATTTGCTGCCAAGTTGTTGCAGGGGTATGAATGGGATATATTACCCAATCAGAATATGGATCTTGATATTATCCCTGTCATGAAACCTCGTGATGGTCTAAAAGTAAATTTTCAATCTGTTGATGGGATATAAGTAATGTCGAAGATCACTAAAGTTGTACTATTATCTCCTCTGTCTGCAGTCACAGTAATGTCAGTCTCGTGTGCATCTTTGGCACAAATAGTACCTGATACTACCCTCCCAAGTAGTTCTAGCGTTTCTAGCTCTGTTAATAGTTCTGTGATTAATGGAGGGACACAAAAAGGGTTCAATCTATTTCATAGTTTTTAAAAGAATTTAATGTAGTTAATGGTTCAAATGCTCGATTCAATAATTCAGCAACCATCCGAAATATTATTAGTCGGGTTACTGGCAGCAATGTTTCACGAATCGATGGATTGCTCGAATCAAATGGAACTGCTAACCTGTTCATTCTAAATCCATCAGGAATTGTCTTTGGTCCAAACTCAAAGCTTAATATAGGAGGCTCATTTTTTGTAACTACAGCGAATAAATTAGAGTTTCCAGATGGAATCTTCTTTGGTGTTGATAACCTCGCTAAATCAGAAAATCTTAGTAGTGAGTTACCAATAAATTTTGTCTTTAATGGTAATTCAGCACAAATTAGTTTTGAAGGTAATGGAGGGCAATTAGGCTTTTCCAATCCCGCTGCACCACTAACGAGTCTTACGATTGGAGGTGGGAATAGCCTTGATGGGTTAAGAGTAAATGAGGGGAAAGGAATTTATATCTTAGGTGGTTCGATCGATTCTTATGGAGGGGTTTTAACTGCTCCATCAGGAATTATAAATCTATCATCCATTAGAACAGGGAAAATAGGATTATCACGGACCCTGCAAGGGTATGGCCTCAGCTATGACGGTATTTCGAGCTTTTCTAATACCTCACTAGATGGCAATACACTAATAGATGCTAGTGGTAGTCAAAATGGCAAGATTGAAGTTTATACAAAGAACCTTGATATAAAGAATTCATCTAAGCTTTATATCCAAACTATAGGAGATGCCACTAATAATGGAATAAAAGTCTTTGCAAGTGAAAATATAAATATTCAGGGAGTTGTGGATCCTCTTTTTTTCCCCTAACCCTTTTGATCTGCGACCGGTTTATGGAGGATTCATTTTACAACATATTGGTGATTTACAAGGCCCTAAAATTGAAGTTGAGAGTAAAAATATATCCATTAGTAAATTTGGGTATATCACATCATCTGTGTTTGGGAACGGCCCTGGGGGAAGCGTCAATATTAATGTTCAAGATTTACTTCTAATTGATGGTACGCCTATCATACCTGTAACCTTTACTAATAGTGTCATCAATACTTTTTCAGTTAATGGTGCTGCGGGGAATATTTTTCTAAGCGGTAAGCAGCTTAAAGTGCTGAATGGTGGCTTTGTAACTTCCCAGACTACCAGCTCTGAACCCGGAGGGAATCTGAATATAAATTTTTCAGAATCTATTGATTTGATAGGCTCAAGTGTTGCAGATATAGGTGGAAATAGCTTTCTTCCAAGTACTTTAACATCAGGGACGACTGGGCAAGGAAATTCTGGGGATATTCAGTTATTTACTAAACGATTAAATATTACAGGGGGAGCGAATATTAATGCCCTTACTGCTGCTCAAGGAAATGGTGGTGAAATTCGTATCAATGCAACAGAGTCTTTAAGAATCTCTGGCGAATCACCCAATTCCTCAGATGACTTAACTCTGAATATCAGTGGAATATTTTCTACTGGCTCTAATATCAATCCGTTATTCATTAGTTTCTTTGGGCCTGACGCTTTATCGGGAGATGCAGGAAGAATATCGATTAATACTGGGGAGTTGGTACTTGATAGCAATGCTCAAATAGGTGTCCTTAATCAGGGAGCTGGGAACGCAGGAACGATTGATGTCAAAGCCTCGAAAATATCCATACTGAATGGGGCCTCGATTAGTGCTGAGACGTTTTCAGGGCAAGGTGGTGAAATTGCTATTAGTTCTGGATTTCTGAATCTTAGGAACGGCAATATAACAGCTTCAGCTAGGCAGGACGGACCTGGAGGAAATGTCACCCTCAATTCCAATTTAGTCGTCGCTATTGAACAGAGCAATATTTCTGCCAATGCTCAAAATGCTCAGGGTGGAAACATCCAGATCAATACCCTTGGCCTCTTCCTATCCCCAGATAGTACCATCACAGCTACTTCCCAACTTGGTACTCAGTTTGATGGCAGTGTCGATGTGGAAGTTGAAATTACTGACTTTAACCGTGATCCAAACCTGAATATCCAATCTGAACCCCCTGAGCTATACGCTTCCTGCGGCCCCACTTACCGCGATACTCTAGCCTACTATCGGGTTGGCTCGGCGGGACAACCCATCAACCCTGAAACTCTTCCAGGTTCGGAAAGCCGCTGGATGCAAGTCGCCAAAGCGAGGTATGATCAACGGCGATTGACATATGCTGATCCGAAAACGGGGGAACACAAGCCACTGAAACGAGTGGTGGGATGGAAGACGAATGATAACGGCACCGTGACATTCGTAAACGATCCACGAGAAGCAGATCAGTATGCTTCCGAGATCGCATCCACACTCCAGGCTTGCCAACCGGATCCAACCGCAAAAGCTGGTTAACACCACCAATAATGAATAAACCATTATCCATCCTGCTCGGATTGGGTATCAGTTGCTGCAGTCTTAAACCGCTCGTGGCACAAGAGGCTCCGATCCTCCCAGACACCCTCCCCCTCCCCCCAGGGTAAGCGCAAGAAAATCAAGCCTCTGAAAGGCTAGACTGTAAAGGAAGAGAAGCGCCTAGAACTTTGAGCATATACGCTTCATCCATGCTCGCCCGTTTTAGTTTTTGACGGGTACTTCGCTTAAAGGACGTTTCTTGATTGAGAAGGTTGATGCTCCAGCGTCTCAGGATGGCCATGTTTTCCGGCGCATGTCCTGTGCGAATGCGGCTAGCATCTTCGCCAAAGGTCACGTCTAAGACCCAGTGGAGTTGGTTCTCAATCGACCAATGCTGGCGGATGGCTTTGCCCAACTGCTGAGCATTTGGCGGTAGAGAACTGATATAAAACATCACCTCATAGGTGGTTTTGTTCCACAAGTGACGGGTTCGAGCGACCTTGACGATGGTTTGCAAGCCCTTCCACTGCGCCTGCTTGTACAGAGGACCCATCTGTTGAAGGGACACGGCCCAAACTTGTCGTTTTTCGCGACGATGGTGCCCTGCTTCCACCCGCGCATCATAGCTGTGCTCAATGCACTTACACTCATTCGCTTCAGCCGTTTCAAACTATTGCTCAACCTGCTCAAACAGCGTGGGATGATTCTCCTTGAGGGCCAGCACATAGTCAGCCTCTTTAGCTTGAATGTGGCGGGCAATCTCGTGCTGAGTTCCCATTGCATCAATGGTAATAATGCACCCGGCAATGTCTAATAGCTCTAGCAGTGCTGGAATAGCGGTAATTTCGTTACTCTTGTCTGCAACTTTGACCTGTCCTAGAAATAACCGATACTCACTGGCCCAAGCACTGACCAGATGCAATGCGGATTGGTCTTGATTGCGATCATAGGAACCTCTGAGTTGTTTGCCGTCAATCGGTATCACTTGAGCGCCGAGGGTTGTCACTACCTGATCCAACCAGTGATTGAAACTCCGTTCAAAAGCGGAGGGGCAAATACGCTCAAACACTCGTCGATAGGTGTCTGCTGTCGGCATCCCAGACGGTAGGCTCAGAAAACTCGACAACCAATCTTGATGGCTTAGACCATAGGTTTCAATGTCTTCCCACCCTTGTGCGCCACCTAAACTTGCCAATAGTCCAATCACGACGATGCTGACAAACGGATGCTGGACACCTTGGCCTCCCCGTGGATCAGGCAAATCTTCAAAACACTCGGACAACTGTTGATAAGCCTGATCGCAATCACTGGCAGGCAGGAGTGACGAGGATGAGTCAGTGGAAGCTGGTGAGGAAGGCGGCTTGCTGAATCCTGTAGCCATGGGGAAACCCTTTTAACAGAATGGAGTTCCATAGCATATTACAGCTTCATTTTTCTTGCGCTGCCCCTGCCCCCCTCCCCGAGGAGTCCCCCCCCAGATGCTCCAACCACTCCACTTCCACCGACCCTTGAAATCAATCCCTTTCAGTTACCCTCTGGGATTGATCCACGACTAGATCGCAGCTTGGTCGTTACCCCCGAGCAGTTCGTCTTTGAAGGGAATACCGTTTTCTCGAATGAGCAATTGCAGGCTGAAGTCGCAGAATTTATCGGCCAACCCCAGACGATCACAGACCTACTGACCGTAGAAGAAAAAATTACCCAACGCTATGCCAAAGAGGGGTACATCAACTCCGGGGCTAATATTACCCTCGGCCAAGAGATCGACCCCTCTAATGCAGTAATCACCATTGAAATCATAGAGGGGCGAGTCACCGATATCGCCATTCAGGGAGCAGATCGTCTTGAATCTTATATTCGAGATAGGATTGAACCCGTGACGGAGGGCGTACTCCGGGAGCAAGACCTTCAAGATGCCCTGAGATGGCTGCAAGTAGATCCGCTGATACGGGGCATCAATGCTCAGCTTACGCCCAGTGCAGTGGTCGGCCAAGCCACCCTCACCTTGGATGTTAACCCCCATAAACCCTTTAGCCTAGACGTTTTTGCCAATAACAATCGCGCCCCCTCTGTCGGCACCTTTGAAAGAGGAGCCACGGCCACCTACCGCAACGTCACGGGCCTGGGCGATAGTGTTGATCTCACCTTTCGCAACACAGACGGCAGCAACTTGGTGAGTGTCAACTATGCCACCCCAGTCAACATCCAAAACGGCACCGTGGGCCTCAGTTTCACCTATGGCGATAACGATATTGTCGAAGAACCCTTTGATCTGATCGACCTCAACACCAGCGCCTTCCAGTTAGAAGCCTCCTATCGCCAACCCATCCTGAGAAAAATCAGTGGCAATCAGATCCAAGAATTTGCCCTTGGTGTTTCCCTCTCCCGCCTGGAGAGCAATGAAAGTCTATTGGGAATTCCCTTCCCCCTTACAGAAGGCGCAGATGGAACGGGCCAAACGAACTCCACCGTGCTACGCCTCACCCAAGATTGGAACAATCGAGACCGCAACGACTCCATCATTCTCAGATCTCAATTCAATATTGGCCTGCCCATCAGTACCCGCAACGCCGATTTATTTGGTGATGGCACCTTCTTTGCCTGGAGAGGTCAAGCACTCTGGGCACACCAATTTTCTAAATTCACCTGGGTCAATCGCGGTGGAGTCCAGTTCGCAGATGGACCCGTGATTCCTTCTGAGCAATTCAGCCTGGGGGGAGTATCAACGGTGCGTGGCTATCGACAGGATGGCCTCACCCGTGATAGTGGTTTATTCTTCTCCTCAGAGTTGCGAGTTCCCCTATTCTCAGGCTCCGCAGGCACCCTCCAACTCGTCCCTTTCATCGATGTGGGGCATGGCTTTAATCAGGGACAGCGTTTCTTACCCAACCCCAGCCAAACTTTAGCGTCCGTGGGATTAGGTCTGCGCTATGACCTCTCAGAAAGAATCAGTGCCCGTATTGACTTCGGCATCCCCTTACTCAATCAGCCAGATCGACGGCCTACTCTCCAAGAAGAGGGGCTATATCTATCCATCACTGGGAGGCTTTAACGTTGAAGCACATTGCCAAAATCCTACTCCTATCCCTGCTGCTCATCCCAAGTGCAAAAGCAGCAGATCTCCCCCCCTTAGACAAAGCGGATGCCCTCACTGTCCAGGGTAACCAGCAATTAGATCAAGGGAATCCTAGTGGTGCTTTTGCCTCCTTTGAAAAAGCCCAATCGTTTTACCAGGAAAGCAACAATAAGGAAGGTGTTAAAGGATCTCAGATCAACAAAGCCCTAGCCCATCAGCAGCTCGGGCAATACCTCAATGCCTGTCGTGAAGTGAGCTTTGCCCTGGCGATTGAGAGGTATTGCCAATCAGACGCTCCTACCACTCCTCTTGTGGATCGAACCTTTGATACGACGGATCTGATTGCCCTACAAAACCTGGGCAAGATCTTTCAGGAACTAGGATACCTAGAACGATCCGAGGAAGTCCTCACCCTTGCGATCGCAAACGCAAAACAACAAGGCAATCAGGCCCAACAGCTAGCGAGTCAACAGACCCTCGCCAATACACGGACCATTCAGGTAAGGTCAGCAATTCAGAAATTTCAAATCTCAGGGGAGGCCCTGGTTCAAGCGACCCAAGTTAAAGCAGCAGAGAAAACTGCCAAACAAGCCTTTGCGGACTATGAAGCCTTAGACACTAGCCAAGCCCGACTCGGATGGCTCAGCCTCTATGATGATCTTGATCAGTGGATAGCTTCAGATGGCCCAGGCATCTTTGAGATGGTTGAATTACGGGATTCACTTCAATCCAAACAAGGGCAAATCCTACAAACCTTATTGCAATCTGACCTCAATGCACTCTCACCCATCTCACGGGTGTATGCCCATCTGAAAATATCCAAAATTATCGCGAAACAATCGGGGAAACTCTCAGGGAAACATCCCCTGGTTCTCGCTTTTGAACAGGCCCAGACCGCTCAAAACCTGGCGAACGAGCTGGATAACTATCGAGCCTTGTCCTTCGTCTATGGTCAACTGGGTCGGCTCTATCAGCAGAGTGGTCAGAGCGATCTCTCCATGCGCTCCTATGAGCTGGCCGCCCAGTTCGCCCAGTCCGTCCAAGCTTGGGATGGTCTTTACCAATGGCGCAGTGCCCTAGCCCAGCAGTATGAGGATCAGGGGCAAACCCAGCAGGCGATCACCTCCTACACAAGCGCGATTTCGGCCCTTGAGCATGTGCGCTGGAACCTATTGCCCGTCACCTCCGATCTGCAATTCTCCTTTAAAGAAAAAGTGGAACCCGTTTACCAGCAATATATGGGGCTGTTGCTGAAGACGGATAACCCCGATTTGACGCTCGTTTCTCAAGTCAATCAAAGTCTGCGACTTGCTGAATTAGAGAACTATCTCAAGTGCGGGGAAACTAACTTAGTGCCCCTGGCACAAGCTCAAGATTCTCAACAAGTTGTCGTGCAAATCTTAGATCTTGGGGACCAAACCACCGTCATTGTTGGCGATACCCATTACACCGTAGACCCTAATCAACTCAAGACGACGATTGACGAACTAACAGTTGCTCTGCAAGGGGATAATTTCTATGACATGCGTCAGTCGCAATACCTTCCCCTCTTGCAGTCGCTGTATCAGCAGATCCTTGAGCCTGCAGTGGCAAAAAATCTAATCCTAGAAGAAACCCCCATTAAGTTCCACCTGAGTGGTCCTCTGCAAAATATCCCAATGGCGTTACTCCATGATGGCAAGCGTTATCTGATTGAGCGTAACCCAGTTGCACTATCAAATGGCTATGTCAGAGCAGATAGATCAGAAAATGGTGTCTGCTAGAAAGTAGGCGCAAGCATGGCATCCAGACTTCCCACGGTGCATAGGTTAAGAGCCTCCATCCAAGGCATACCTTTGAGCTGAACTCCGAAATGTTCCGCTAAAGATTGCCCCCGCCTTTTTCGCATCAGGGAGAAACTGTCGTAGATTATTCACAATCGCCCAGGCATTCACCATGGGATTAATGGCATCCTCTGCTCGATATTGCCCAAATTTTATGAGCTTCTTGTCCAAGAATCGCATGGAGCGATCTAAAGGTGCAGAATAGGCGGAAGCGTCTTTATGTTTCAGGTGATTCGTAAACAGAAAGCGTTTGTGCTTGAGAATATCTAATCGTTTGAGCAACATTGGCTCATCGGCATAGCGTTCACGATTGCGCCGTACCCTTTGTGAATAAGACGCTAGTGAAGAAGCATTTAGAACTGAATCGAAATCATCTTTGAGTTGTTGGAGTTGGTCAGGTAGCCAATCAGGGTGGGTCTTTGAGAAATCATCAAACGTGGCACTCACCCGTTTTTGGCCATGGAGTTTGCACTCTATCAAGTCGAGGCCAACCTCAGATATCCAAGCATTTTGAGAAGCGACCCAGCCGTCGGTGGTCACCGATGCGGGGACATACAGTTGTGCTTGATCCAAGTGGCCTGTGGCTTGTGCGGCGGCGTCCATTTCCGTCAGAAACCGATGGATGGTGACTTGAAAAGCATCCTCATCCGTGGACTTCATCAATTCGGTATACCAAATCAATTCAGCTTGAGCCACCAAAAACAAGTAGATTTGCTCCCCCCTCTAAACTGGCAAACTTCTCGTCACTGAGTAAATGGGCGGGGGGGTGAGTCCCAGACGCAGTAAAAGTAAATACACAGGCATCAAGTTCCCCAACCACTGCACCAGACTCCAAACCCAACCGGGTTGCCAACCTCGCTCTGCTCCCTGCCAGCTATAAATCGTAGCCGTCTCTCTGTTGCTCAGTCCCATGCCTAAATTCAACTCCAGCAGTTTCCCCAAGCAGTCGGCATCTTGACGACGATAGCGCAGGATAAAGCTGGGCAAAACCGTGAAAACGGCTCGACAGCTTTGGCAGCGCACTCGACAGATAGGGATTGTCTCGACTGGTCCTAACCACCCTTGAACTTGGCGCTCTCGTAGAGCATGGAGCGTATAACGACTGGTATCACGGCAGCAGGGCTTATGACGTTCTGGAGAGAGTTGGGCTGTCAGGGGCGCTTGCAGATACTCGATTAAGGGGCGGCGATTGTCTGCTTGCACCAGGTCTAAATAGTCTTGTTTGGTTGCACCAAAATGAACAATTGCCGTACGATTTTGATGGGCTTGTTTTTCAGTCATGACTAATTCGCTACGCTCAGAGTCACTGAAGTATAAGCTTTTCAGACCTTTGCTGTCTCAGACACCATTTTCTGATCTATCTGGTCAGAGAGTCTATTCCCCCCTCTCGTCAACCTGGAGCTGTGGTGGGAGGGGTATCTACAAATAGTCCGAGCTTGCAGAAAACAGCGTTAGCCCCCTTGCCTGAAGTCGCTGAAGAAGTGGGAGTAATTCAAGCAACTTTCCCTGATGCCAAGTTGATTCTAAACAAAGATTTCACCTATCAAAACATCCTCAAAAACGTAGAAAAGCCCACTTCAAAAATTCTCCACCTGTCTACTCACGGGCAATTTAGCTCTGACCCCACCCAAACGTTCTTACTTGCATGGGACCGACCTTTGAATGTGAAAGATATTTCTGGTGTATTGGAAGCGGGGAGTGGTGGAGGACTAGATCTACTCTTCCTCAGTGCTTGTCACAGTGCCCAAGGTGATCCGAGATCGTTATTAGGTTTAGCGGGCCTTTCCGCACAATCCGGGGCGAATAATACCGTTGCCTCTCTGTGGTCTGCAGATGCGGCTGCATCAGTGCTAGTGTCTCAAGAATTTTATGCAGCTGTCAAAAATCAGAAACCCATGAATGAAGCACTGAGACAAGCGCAATTGAAGCTATTAAAATCAGAGTATGCCCATCCCTACTACTGGGCAAATTATGTGCTGGTCCAGCTTTAATTCATCAACAGCAACCCGAAATCAACGATATCGTTCCTTCTCTACCCATTGTTCAGCTTCTTCCAAGGTCTCAAAATCTACGGGAAAGCGATCATGGAGAACTCCCACAAGCCTATCCCAATCACAGTTGGAATCAATATCGATACTTGAGGGCATAAATGTACCGCAAATGAGTGGTGGGTCAACACCTTCCAGTTGATCACTTGTTAGGTTGAGAGAATCACTCAAAACCGTTCGTATTAAGAGAGCTTCGTCGAGGTCGGCGCTGCTGAGGTCGGCGAGGCTGAGGTCGGCGCTGCTGAGGTCGGCGAGGTGGAGGTCGGCGAGGTGGAGGTCGGCGTTGCTGAGGTCGGTGCTGCGGAGGTCGGCGCTGCTGAGGTCGGCGTTGCTGAGGTCGGTGCTGCGGAGGTCGGCGCTGCTGAGGTCGGCGAGGTGGAGGTCGGTGCTGCGGAGGTCGGTGCTGCGGAGGTCGGCGCCGCTGAGGTCGGCGCTGCTGAGGTCGGCGCCGCTGAGGTTGGTGCCGCTGAGGTCGGCGCTGCTGAGGTCGGCGCTGCTGAGGTCGGCGTTGCGGAGGTTGGCGTTGCGGAGGTCGGTGCTGCTGAGGTCGGCGTTGCTGAGGTTGGCGCTGCGGAGGTCGACGAAGCTGAGGTCGGCGAGGCTGAGATAAGGCCCAACCGTTATAGCAAACATCCCTGTTCCAAGAGCATCTGCATAATAAATAATTCTGAGGAGACGATTGACTTGAAAGCCTTTTGTATTAGCTTCACCACAGGGATCAAAATAGATCTCAAGAGGTATTTCTTTTCTACAATAGGGATAACCCTCTGGTTGCGCAGATGCATGTAGCCTAAACAGAAAAATCATCACGTTTAGCCCCGTAAATACATCTACTTGCTTTAATCCGGTGGGGATCTCTTGATCTAGCAGTTGTATCAGTTTCTTTTGGGGAAGATTCTCATTGGGAGGAGCATCCAAAAATTCGTTTTGGCACCAGCGGCTATAGAAATTGCTGAGTCGCTTGAACAGCTTTACACGGTCAATGTCGCTCTCATCTAACAGCTCCCACAAATAGGCAACAATTTCTTGACTCAGGCCGCCATAGTCTAATACATCGTAGATTTGTTCATTTAGGGCTCGTTCATCTAACCGAAACCGTTGTCGTTTATCTAACTCCGTCCAGGCTTCAAAGGCAATCAGTAATCGCTCTGCAAATAAATACTCGCCAAAGCTCTTGTGGGCAAATTCCACAGAACCTCGTTGATCTCTTTCTCCCGGTTTGAGATAAAAGGTGGTCAGTAAATTATTCAGCGCCTTGTCCTCGGATTGCCCAGTAGTTTCCTGGGCTTGCTTCAGTAATTCAGCGATGGGGTTGCTGCTGTCGTTAAACCGCTGTTTCACCATTTCCAGTCGGGCTGTTTCATTGCCAGACTGCACCACACACAACGCCGCTTCCTGCAGTATCTCCCGTAAATCTTCCAAGTTATCTAATCCACAGAGCCGCAAGTTCTCATCCTGCCGCTGTTTTTCCAGCACCCAATCCACTGCTGCTCGATAAATCCGCAGCTTGGCCTGAGTATCCTGAGGGCGACCCGTTTGAGTATCGGCAAACATCTCTTGGGTTAGATGCCCCTCTCGATTGAGCCGCGCTAGCAAATACAGCAGCAGCGGCTCACGGGCTAGAGTATCCGTGATGTCTTTGGGACAGGCCGTCAAAAACTGCCGGAACTGATTGACCTTGTCTTCTCCAAATAGGGCTTGCCATTTGTTCAGCCAGCATTCCCTCAACCCATCTCCCATGGGTTCCAGTCGCACCCTCTCCAAGTCTTTGTTTTGGGTGATCAGCCGATCGATTCCCTGCAGCGCTAAAGGGCGTCCTGTTACTAGCAGTTGATGGTGGCTACGCCGCTGAAAATCCGTCACCTGCTGCAAAAATTCCTTTAAACCACCCGTGGCCCGCCCCTCTAACAAGAGTTCATCAAAGCCATCCAAAATAATCAAAAATCGTGTGTTTTTATCCGCTAACCAACTCGATTCCCCACGAACGAATTTCACTTGTTCTAAATCTGGGCAGTCTTCTAGGGTTTCCGTTAGGTTGTTTGCTAGTGTCCGTAAGTCTCGTAGCCGAATCCGCACGGGAATAAAGGCATCCCCAAATTCTGAATATACTCTAGACGGCTAAGATATTAACTTCTTTAAAAGACTGAAACTTGAGTGATAGAAGGCTTGTTAGTTTCGCCTTGTGCTCTCCATTGCATTGATCAATGCAATGTTGAATGGCCCCTTTGAAAGAGTGAAAATCGGCATAATACTTCGAGTAGAGACATTCCTTGCGCACAAAGCGCCAAAGCCGCTCAATCAAATTCAAATGGGGGTGAATAGGAGGGCAAATAGACTAACTCAATATCGACGATCTCAGCAAAGTCAGTCACCAGCTGGCATTTTTGATATCGGGCATTGTCTAAAATGACGCTGATGGGTATGACTGGGTCGAGTAGTGCCAGCTTGGCTAGCAACAGACACATGCTATGAGAGTTGATGTAGGTGTGGTTGGTGATACTGGTGACTTCTTTGGTGACAGCGTTGAGTGCACCCAGAACATTGAATCGTTGACGGCCAGAAGGAGACGGGATGAAGATCCGACGAAGGCACCAGAGAAACCCCAGATAAGCCCGGTGAACAAAATGAGCAGCATCCACAAAAAAGACAAGACGCTCTTGGCGTTGAGCTTCCTCTAATAAGGGTTCAAGGCGAGTTTGTCGAAACTGCTCTTGCTCCTCAATTTTCTCGGGCAGACTCGACTTTCCCGGCACATACCCCACTTTTCGATAGCGACAACCAATGCGCTTGAGGAAGGCTTTGATCTGGGTTGGAGAACGCTTAATGCCTGTCAATTGTTCAATGACTGCTTGGGCTTCTGCACTGGTGCGGGGCGGGTGGTGCTCAAAGTAGGCTCTCACACTATCGCTATGAGCATTGAGTGAACTAGGTTGACCTTTGTATTCCAGGGTCTTCAGTCCTTCAATTCCGCCTTGTTGATACTGACGAAGGGTTTTAGCTAAGGTCGGACGACTAATCTGACAAAGCTGACAAATCTGGGCATGGGGAAGACCCTGACTTTTCAAGTAGAGCACTTCCATCCGTCGCTGCACCCGTGGGTGAGGATGATGATAGCGTTCGTAGTTGAGGTGTTGGATTTCCTCTGCGGTGAAATCAATTTTAATCATGCAAGTAAGAGAGTAGGTGGGGGATACTCCCAGTGTGCCAAATCTCTCCGCTACTATGTTAAGTCACAAGTCGTCTGCAGTATACACCCAATCGGCAATCATGCGACAAAATACAGATTTCCCCCGGCCTGCCTCACCTTCCATAAACATCACTCTGCGGGACTGATTGGCTGGCTGTTCTAAAGTTTTCCTCGTCCATTCATGACTACAGATGGGACTGACCCCATCTTTTATCTCGCCATTCTGGGTTAAGGGCTGTACCTCTAGCCGTACATAGATATCTTGAAAGCATACCCTGGGGTTACTTTCATCAAATATCTGCTCCTGCGGGGTGGATTTAATCTGCGTCTTTAAATACTCGTCAATAGCCGTATAGCGTTCTAGCTCCTGTTGCCCACCAGTACGGTAAAACTCTGCTAGGGGTTCCACGCTTTCCCCAGCTTCTGCAATCGCCAGATGGAAATACCGATGACTTCCCCACAGGACTTGATCTGCCAATCGTTGGGCTTGGCTGTTGTCCAGTCCGCACTGGTGCAACTGTTCTATCAAAGCTGTGCCAAACTTCTCGGCTAATACGGACTCTCGAAATTGGGTAGTGGCTGTCTTTGCCTCACTGAGGTTCAATTCCGTTCTATAAAATTTGTCGAGCTGTTTCTCCACAACATCCTTGAGAGATAGCTGCGCTAGTGTTGCTTTGATCTGCTCATCCTGTTGCTCCAGCACCGCTTCTAAACTCTGGAGATAGGCGAGTTGGGCGACAATTGCGACTGAATTCTCGAATGTCGGCTCCACTTTTGCCAAGTCAAGCCCAATTTTCAGCAAGTTTATGCCAACAGATACAAACGGCAGCCCAGCAATAGCCAACTTTGTCACTGGAGTATCCAGGGCTTTGATCAGGGGTTCTGCCTTTTGCAAATAAGGGGCAAGCTGCTGAGGGGGCGACATGAAGGCTACAACCCAGCACAGACAAGCTCCATCGCTCTCATCCCCCGTTGATACTCAGGTAGCTTATTGGGAGAGAGTTTCATTAGCTCATCCACCAATCGAGCCAGAACTCCATCCCCCGTTATGGCCCACAGATGAGCAGATAGTCCGACTCGGAATGCACTATGACGCTTGTTCGGTGAAGTGGTGGATTCGGGTCTAGTAATATAGCGCTGTAGTCCTTTTTGCTTGAGATTTTGCCCTTGTAGTGCCGCACTGGTATAGGCAATGGCAATCACAATAACGATAGCCACCAACCGTTCTTGCATGGCTTGAGAGCCTTCGAGACAATAGCCTCCTTGCTTGAAGTCCCGAAACATTTCTTCGATAGAGAAGCGTTTTTGGTAGCTGACGATAGCACTATTGAGGTCACAGAAGTTGGTGAGAATAAACCATGCTTCATCAGGTGCAAAGCCCTGATACCGTCGTTTCCACTTGGCTGCCACATTGAAAGTTCCAAAGCCTTTAGCCTGAGTGACGCGCACATCATTGAGAAATAGCTTTTGACCTGGGACAAGGCCAAACTGTTGGAGTTGTTGAGTAAACTGCTGGGCCAGAGCCACTTCGGTATTGCGCTTGAGTCGCAGACAAAAGTAGACCTTCTGTTGGCCTAACCACTGCCCCAGCTTGACGGAACAAAACTCTCGGTCACCGAGGATGACCAGACGATAGGCTGATAAATGGCGGATAACTGTGCTTAAAACAGCGGTTTGCTCGTCATAGTTGCTGCTGCCCTTTTTGCAGAGGGCTTCACACCATACGGGAATAGCGCGATGTTGCCAGACCACGCTGACCATCAATAGATTAATCACTCCCCAACTCGTACGGTCGATGACGACATAAAGCTGGGAGCCTTGAGGATACTGCTGGCTCAGCCACAGCTTAACCAGCGGTAGCCAAAGCGTTTCAAGCTCAAGGGTCGGTAAGGATAAGAACCGTTGGATTTTTTTCGGCGACTGTCAAAAAGAATCGGCAGTGGCAGCCCTTCTGCTAGCGTCTCGATTTTGACGCAGCGAAGTGTTTGTAATAGATGAACGAGGATCTCTAGGAGAAGATACTGGGCAGGAGACAGTTGACGGCGTAAATGAGGTTGGTATAGTGGCAATATCATTGTCAATAAGGTGAGCTGGAGATACATCATTTGCAGCCCATCTTTTTTCTTGTCTATCGGGTTATTGCACGAATAGCAAGAGGTTTACGGCGCATGTCGCCCCTTCAGGGCAAGCTGTTGAACCTTATCGGCATTGTCCTGCCAAGCTTTTGAAGCATCCGGCAACGCCTTCATGCCTTCAATGCCTTGTTGGGCCACTTCCCCCCAAGGGATATCTCGTACATCCGTGTTGAGAAACTGCCAAAATCCCTTGAGAGCTTTCATTGCTGATATTGATTACCCTGATTTCTTCAAGATAATAGCTGTATTTAGCTGCTAAGTCATGAAGCTATTGAAGAAGGGCATTGCCCACTTAACGACTGAATATAAAACTAAGGGCCATTTCCCAACATTAGACCCTTGGTAGAAATTTATTGGACTCTAGAAAAAGGTTGATCTGTTTGGTTCGCTAGTTCTATCGCCTTATCAAAATACCCCTGGGCAATTTTTAATTGACCTACCTCCTTATGAATTAAACCCAATTGTGAATACACTTCAGGTTCTTGATGCGGGATGAGGGAAAGTAGCGTAGCTACTGCTGCATCTAGCAATCCCAGGTGATAAAACATCATCGCTTTATCTAATCCTCGATCAAGTGGGTCAGGAGCGACTTGCTGGGCTGTTAGAATTGCGTCGTCAATTTCCCTAAGCTGTTTAGGATCTACTAATTGCAAATTCGTCTTTTCTTCAGCAACTGTTTGGTTGTTTTTGAGTGCGACAACAGTCAATTTGTATTGCTTGCCATGTGTTAAGGAATGAGAATTGGGGATCTTTACCTCCGTGCCATTGATCTCCTTAGACCAGAGCCATTGTCCTCCTTGCTCTAAGGTAACCCGATAGTTAGCATTCGGAATGGATTGCCAAGTGATGGTGGGTTGAGCGGTGAGTTGGAATGTGCCGATCGGTTTGAGGAATTTTAATGCCGTTCTTGAACCCTTTGGCTTGGGGATGATCTTTTTTCCCGTCTCACTTGAAAAATTCGCCTTGGGAAAACATTGATTAGCCTTGAGCCAGTCATTAGGGGGAATGATCGCTCTCAGAAAGAAGCATAAAAAACCAGCCTCGTTCTCCTTTTGTAGGACTTTTAACTCATGGGCACAATAGAGTTTTTTCGTCTTCAGAGAACGGACGACTGGCGGGCATTTTTTTATGGGTTCAGCTTTAGCAGGGTTTGAAGAAATCATCATGGGAAGTGGAATCGCACATGCGATCGCAAATCCTAAATTACTTCTGATAAATAATTTATTCATACATGAATATTTTGTTATTAAGGAATAGAATATCAGAAAATATTCCTAAAGCTTTTTCTCAATATCATCAATAATACTCCTTCGCCATTGACGGACTTCAGGCTGTAGTGAAGGTAAGCTAATGCAAGCTTCCTTTCGTTCCGTAGTGGGTGCAATTTGAGAGAGGAGACAATAGGGATCAGGGAAGTCTTGATTTGCCTTGATGGACTGATTTAGATATTGAGATGCTAATTCAGGATCCTTTTGCAGGTAAGCAGCCCACCCCAAATTTTTATAAATGATGGCTTTCATCTTGGGTCTTCTAGTGAGCTTTAGAGCTTGCCGAGCGTACTTCATCCCTTCATTCGCATTAGCATTTAAAAGGGCCAGTCGAGATAGATTGTTGAGTGGTTCTGGGGCCTTGGGATCTATTTCATGTGCAGACTTGAGTAAAGGTTTCGCCTGGTCATTTCTTCCTAGCTTCTCGTAGAGACTCGCCAAGGCAAACTTGTTTTCCCAGTCCTGGGGGTTCAGCTCAATCGCTTTTTGATAATGTTTGAATGCACAGTCATAATTCAGTGATTCAGCACAAACAAAGGCCAGGTAATAGTGAGCTTCTTCGTTATTGGGATTCAACCTGATGGCTTCAGTTAGTGAGGATTGAGCCTCTTCTAAATCTTGCACCCTTAGCGCTGACAAACCTTGGGTGAGGTGATATTTGCTCGTGATGACTTCAGCAGGTTGGGGGAGATAGAACACACCCCAGGCCAGGGAGACGGCTATCCCTATCCCCAGCCCGACATACATCCAGTGGAATTTAAAGGAATTGAAGAAGGGACGGGCACGATTGTTGGGAGAAGACTTGCGGGGAGGGTGAGCCAGGTCAGCCAGGATTTCAGCGGTATTCTTGGGGCGTTCAGTGGGAATAGGATCACAAAGGCGATCAATCAAGTCAGCAAGGTCTAGATCGATACTCTCAGCCTGATCTCGCCATGACAATCGATCATCGTCATCCGGTAAATTATTGGGGTGGACTCCCGTGGCTAAGTGAATCATCGTTCGCCCCAAGGCATAGAAGTCGGATTGCGGCATAGCTTTGCCATAGAGCTGTTCCGGGGGAGAATAACCAAATGTGCGTACCATCGTCACATCTGTAGCCCCTTGTATCGGTGATTTGTTGTCTGGGCCGCTTAATTTAGCGATATAGGTATTGGTAATTTTCCGAACAGTCCCAAAATCAATCAATACTAACCTGCCATCCGGTCGGATCATGATATTGGAAGGCTTGATATCTCGATGGAATAGATTTTTCTCATGAACAACTGCCAGAATTTCACATAGTTGCCCTAACCAATCCTTGAGCTGTGTAGAGTTAGCCTGGCCATGCTCAGCAAGCCATACTTTTAGATCTACCCCTTCAATTTTCTCAATGGCAGTGCAGATCAGCGTGTCTGAGAAATGCTCATCCTGATACTCGAAATAGTCATGGATGTGAACTTTAGGCGTATTAGGGTATTCATATAATCCCATCAGAGCATAGGCTTCCCTCTTTGCAAGTTGCTTAAGCTTAGGGTCTTCTGTATTGAGAATTTTGAAAATTTTTGGAGTGTTTGGGGGATCTTTAGGGTTTCCAGTAGTATCAACGCACTCAAAAATTTCAGTCTCAGAGGGGGTAAAGCTGTTTGCTCGTATCCAAAGAGCGTATGGGGGCGCAAGAGCCTGTACTTATCTTTGATCAGCAAAGAGGTGCCACACCCTTGGCATAAATCAATGCCGGGTGGATTCTCTCGTTGATCGCAATTAGGATTAATACAGTAAGACACAGAGTTATAAAGATTTAGACACGGTATTTTCAGCTTTATTAATGAAATTTCTTACAATATACTTCTTTATTACATCTCCTATGTAAATACTTGTCGTTCCTTTCTCTGCTTGAACACTCAGTAGATTGTGCTTTTGTAATCGGCCTAAACTATTGATCACATCTAGTTCAGATATATCTGACCGTTCATTTATGATTGCGTGAGTTAACGTTAGCAACGGTATACTGCGCTGTGATCGATCGACAGTTGCAATCATAGACAATACATATAGCTCTAACTCTTGTATATCAGTAGCATTGGCAAATATCCTTTTCAGTAAATAATCAAATTCATTCAGTGCCAAGCTCGTTTTCTGGTTAACAAGATCAGCCTGACCTCCCAGCATATTTGATACTTTTCTGAGTACTGAATGGAGTAGTAATGGATTGCCCATACAAGAAGAGACAAGCTTTTCCCAGTCGTCATCAAAAGTAATACCGTGGGACTCAACGACTTGCCGTACTTCTATTGCCGTGAGTGGACTTAGATGTAAATTTTCACAAGGAAACCCCATGCTTTTATAGTTGGAAAGCTCCTCACTATAATTGTTGGATGTTAGCCAAATGCAACTTTGATGCTGTTCTTCAATCAAACGTCGGAAGAATATTTGATATTCGTTAATCTCTTGATCTAAATCCACGCTAACCATTAAGTCCACCTCATCAAGCACGATGAGGCATTTATATCTCTGTAGAAATTGGATAAAAACTGAGCTGCGATTTTGCTGGTCTGCAGTGCCCGATTCTCCTCCTAAATGCTCGATTAAACAATCAAGCAATTCATCGAGACTTGGTTTGTAATGGACAGGTAGCCAAATATAGTAATCAAACTGATCAGGCTGCTGAAAGATTTGGTGAATAGCATTCGCTGCTAAGCACGTTTTACCGATACCTGAAATACCTCCAATGCACACGCACTGAAGGGTTGTTGCCCAATGCTTGAGATTTTCTATTTCAC
Source organism: Acaryochloris sp. 'Moss Beach' (assembly GCF_021497025.1). NCBI lineage: Bacteria > Bacillati > Cyanobacteriota > Cyanophyceae > Acaryochloridales > Acaryochloridaceae > Acaryochloris > Acaryochloris sp. 'Moss Beach'. The sequence continues at coordinate 82,645 of NZ_CP071719.1, read as the reverse complement.
CCTGACGACCAATAAAATTTTCAGTAACTGGAGGATAGCCCCCTAAGATTTTTGAATTGCTTTTCTCTTTGCTGAAGAGGTTGGGGTGACTATCAAAGTAGCTTCGTAGTGTGGCTTTCGTAATCTTCTCGCCAAGTTGGGCCGAAAGCATAAGCCATAGTTTCCGTCCAGAGTCACTGCGTACATAATTTTCACTGTATGTTCCTCCTGACCTCTGGATCGCTACACCATATCCAATACCTTCCCATGCTGCCTTTAACGCAATGACTTCAGCCTCAGTTAAATTGCGCTCTTTCATTCTCAGTGAGATGCGATTAACAAACTTAGTGACTTGGGAGAAATTCACGGATGCTCACCTGCATAGCATTAACATAGCAATTTATGCTGTCATCAACCTAGCATCAACCTAGCATTGCTTGCTCTAGTCAACAGGGAGTAAACATCTAACTGATAAGCTTTTCACTTTCATCGTAAAATTATCGGCTATGCTGTGCTTTGATATATAAGCATAGTACCTTGCAGCCTCTCACAGATTAACGTTTTACTTCAAAGTTAGTTAAATGGCTAGGAATAAATCCAGGATTAGTGTTCAGAATATAGAGTCAATTCCTATCTCATCAATTACACTTGATCACGAAATTCAACCTCGCTGCCAGATCTATGACCACGTAGTTAAAAAATTTGCAGCTGCTATGCGTCAAGGTGAAAAATTTCCACCTGTAATCGTGTATTACAATGGGGCCAAATTTTGGTTGGTGGATGGCTTCCACCGCCTTCGTGCTAAAGAGATAATTGGTGATCTAGAAATACTCGCTGATGTCTGGCAAGGTAACCACCAAGATGCTGTGTTACATGCTATTGGAGCAAATCTGGATAGTGAGTTGAAACTAACAGAAGCTGACTTACATAAAAATATCTATAAATTGATTGGACATCCTGAATGGAAACGTTGGAGCAACAGTGAAATAGCTGATCTCATCTGGAGCGAGCGAAGAATATATCCATCAATTGCGAGAGCAGAGAATCGCTGATATCTACAAGATGGTGGTTGAAATGCATAAAATTGGGCAAGATCCAACACCGAGGCAGATAATTAAAGCCAAGTATTTCGACCTAGAATCTGCTTTGAAGATGGACTCTACTACCTTTGGGCCACTAATTTCAGATTATTTTTTGAAGATATGGGTTGAGATGATTATCGATAACTACATCAGAGAACAGAGAGAACCAAAACGAAGCGGTAATACTAACAACTAGCAAGAACCGTTGCTTAACTCAACTTAATTAAAAAAACTATCAATTCTCTAGATATCTTGTGACCTAGGGACTTAGGTGCTTTCATGGCGGTATGTTGTCATCTACCACTAGCTCTGAATGCCCCCCCCAACAAGCCTGAAAGCGAATCTATTGAATCGACTATCCAGTTAGTCGAAATAGCTAAAATTCGCATGGATGGCGGGACTCAGCCTCGCTCAAAGCTATACGAAGATGTAGTAGCTGAATACGCCGAGGACATGAAGCAGGGAGCTACTTTTCCCCCAGTCGTAATTTACTATGACGGTAAGGACTATTGGTTAGCTGATGGATTTCATAGGGTCCGGGCTAAAGAAGCCATTGACGAGAAGGAAATTTCTGCGGAAGTCTTTCCCGGAGAACTGCGAGATGCCGTTCTACACTCAGTAGGAGCCAATGCAGCACACGGACTCAGAAGAACTAATGCGGATAAGCGACGTGCAGTAATTAGGCTCGTTCGCGATCGTGAATGGCGAAAATGGAGCGATAGAGAGATTGCAAGGCGTTGTGGAGTAAGTGCAAAGCTCGTTGGATCTGCTAGAAAAGAGTTATCCGCGGCTTTTCCACAGATAGAAAATGATGATCAAGAAAATATGAACCCCAACACTCGTATAGCTATGCGAGGTGGTACAGTCTACGAAATTGACACAACCGGAATTCGTCAGGGCACTCAAATTGAAGAGAAGAAACCTAGGCGAAAGCGTACTAAAAAGAAGTCAGAAATAGCACAGCCCTCCGCATCACAGTCGAAAGATGTTGAAAAAGGTGATATCTGGAAATTAGGCAAGTCGCATTATTTATTTTGTGGCGATCCATCTTCTAAGCGATTCCAAAAACTTTTACCCTCTGCAGTCGGACTATTTCTATTTTTTCTGGAGACACGAGATAATTGGCCCCAAGCTATCCCTGAAAATTCAATGAATGCCCTGCTTTTCTACACTTCGTATGGAGAAGACTTACACCTAGAGACATTGAGAGGCATTACTGAGTATTGTTTATCTGGTACAACAGACGCCAATGATCCTGTTGTTATGGTTGGCTTGATTGACCCTTCATTATTTATCTTGATCGATGAACTAGAATGCCCCTGCTACTGCGCTGAGACTGATCCCCAGAGATGCTCAGATGCTCTCACAGCCTGGTCTATCACTAATCAGATATCAAAAAAAGTTATAGATTTATCTAGAAAATGTGCGTAAAGACTCCAACTATACGAATGTTAGTTGGAGATGTGTATAGCACTCCATTCCAAGCATATTGTTATGCCGAACATGCTAGTGTAATAGTATGATTGTACTAGAGTTCCAGATAGATCAGAAAATGGTGTCTGCTAGAAAGTAGCTAGCAGCATGGCATCCAGATTACTCACGGTGCATAGGTTAAGGGCTTCCATCCAAGACAAACCTTTGAGCTGAACTCCAAAATGTTCTGCCAAAGACTGCCCCCGCCTTTTTTCGCATCGGGGAGGAACGGTCGTAGATTATTCACAATCGCCCAGGCATTCACCATGGGGTTAATGGCATCCTCTGCTCGGTATTGCCCAAATTTCATGAGCTTCTTGTCCAAAAAATCGCATGGAGCGATCTAAAGGTGCAGAATAGGCGGAAGCGTCTTTATGTTTCAGGTGATTCGTAAACAGAAAGCGTTTGTGCTTGAGAATATCCAATCGATTGAGCAACATTGGCTCATGGCCATAGCGTTCGCGATTGCGTCGAACCCTTTGAGAATAAGCTGCTAGTGAAGGAGCATTGAGAACTGAATCGAAATCATCTTCCAGTTGTTGGAGTTGCTCAGGAAGCCAATCAGGATGGGTCTTTGAGAAATCATCAAAGGTGGCACTCACCCGTTTTTGGCCATGGAGTTTGCACTCTATCAAGTCGAGGTCAACCTCAGATGTCCATGCATTTTGAGAAGCTACCCAGCCGTCGGTGGTCACCGATTCAGGGACATATAGTTGCGCTGGCTCTAAGTGACCTGTGGCTTGTCCGGCAGCGTCCATTCCCGTCAAGAATCGATGAATGCTGACTTGAAAAGCAGCCTCATCCGTGGACTTCATCAATTCGGTATACCAAATTAATTCGGCTTGAGCCACCAAAAACAAGTAGATTTGCTCCCCCTCTAAACTGGCAAACTTCTCGTCACTGAGTAAATGGGCGGGGGGGGGGTGAGTCCCAGACGCAGCAACAGTAAGCACACAGGCATTAGGTTTCCCAACCACTGCACCAGACTCCAAACCCAACCCGGTTGCCAGCTCCGCTCTACTCCTAACCAGCTATAAATTGTAGCCGTCTCTCTGTTGCTCAATCCCATCCCTAGATTTAACTCCAGTAGCTTGCCTAGACAGTCTGCATCTTGGCGACGATATCGCAGGATGAAGCTGGGCAAGACAGTGAAGACCGCTCGACAACTTAAGCAGCGGGTTCGACAGATAGGGATTGCTTCTACTGGCCCTAACCACCCTTGCACTTGGCGATCTCGTAGAGCATGGAGCGTATAACGACTGGTATCACAGCAATCGGGCTTATGACGTTCTGAAGAAAGTTGAGCTGTGAGGGGTGCTTGCAAATACTCGATTAAGGGGCGGTGATCTTCTGCTTGCACCAAGTCCAAATAGTCTTGTTTGGTTGCACCAAAATGAACAATTGCCGTACGATTTTGGTGGGCTTGTTTTTCAGTCATGGCTAATTCGCTACGCTCATAGTCACTGAAGTATAAGCTTTTCAGACCTTTGCCACCTCAGACACCATTTCCTAAACTATCTGAGAGTTCAAAGCAAGAACCAGTCAGCATCAAACAAGTGCGATTGATGAAGCCATCAGGACAGCTCAATTCATTCGTAATAAGTGCTTGCGCTTTTGGATGGATAACAAAGGTACAGGCAAATACGACTTAAACAAGTTGTGTAGAGTTCTTGCTAATGATTTTCCTTTTTCTAAGCAACTCAACTCAATGGCTCGGCAGGCAAGTGCTGAAAGAGCTTGGAGTTCAATCAGTCGCTTCTATGAGAATTGCAAACAGGGTATAAAGCCCGTTGGCTTTCCAAGGTTTAAGAAGCATTCTCGGTCAGTGGAATACAAAACCTCTGGGTGGAAGCTTCTGAGTCCTAAAAAGATTAAATTCACTGACGGTTTTAATATTGGTGAGCTGCGTTTAATCGGGACTTATGACTTAGCAAGCTATGACGAGAGTCAAATCAAGCGAGTCAGGTTAGTTCGTAGAGCGGATGGCTACTATGTGCAATTCTGCATCAGCGTTGATGTCAAAATTGAGCTAGAACCCACCGGCAACACCATTGGCTTAGACGTTGGCTTAGAGTCCTTCTACACCGACAATAACGGCTACAAAGAACCTCCTGAAAAGTTCTATCGCAGTTCTCAAAAGAAACGTCATCGGTTACAAAAACGATTGAGCAGGACTCAAAAGGGTTCAGCGAATCGGCATAAAGCTATTCATCGCCTAGCCAGACATGAATTAAAAGTCTCACGACAGCGTAAAGAAAGGGCTAAGAGACTGGCCCTTTGCGTGATCCAATCTAACGATTTGGTTGTTTATGAGAACTTGAGGATTCGCAATATGGTGAAGAACCACTGTCTGGCTCAGTCGATCCATGATGCAGGCTGGTATCAGTTCAGACAGTGGCTGGAGTACTTTGGGAAAAAGTATGGCAAGGTCACCGTGGCTGTGGAACCTGCCTATACTTCTCAAGAATGTTCTGATTGTGGTGTACTCGTTAAAAAGTCTTTGTCTACTCGAACTCATGTTTGTGCATGTGGCTGTGAGTTAGACAGGGATGAGAATGCAGCCATCAATATCTTGAGAAAAGGAATCGCTACCACAGGGCATGTGGGAAGCGGGCTACTCGATAGTCAAAACGCTTCTGGAGATGAGGCCGCTACTGTGTTGAACTCAGGTTTAATGCAGCAAGTCACGTCGCTGAAAGAAGAATCTCCTGCTATACCCGTAGGGTTAGCGGGATGAGTGTCAATAGGACTAAACATAGCATTGACATAGCATTTTAGGATAAATCCCTATGACATAGCACTTGACATAGCATTTTCATGTTCTGCAACCTTCAATATCTTCAAAATTCCTGGGTCAGACATAGCATTGACATAGCATTTCAGGATATTTTTACTACTTAGGTAAAACTCTAGAACCTTATAGCTGAAAAGGATACAGGATTTTTCTAAAGAGCTAAGACGATTATCAACATCACAAAAAAGCTAGATCCCGTAACTTGACAATCCCAAATTCAACATTTTTTCTATCCAGTCGCTTCTACTTCCCGGTATTCAAATTTTGTTGTACGATCGCGGATAAGCATTTTATTAAACAAATGTTTTTTGCTAGCCAGTCCCTAATCCTGGCTTCTAGTCATAAGACTGGCATTCTCCAAGCCAATTTGAGTTTTTTACTGAATTGTCCTGCGATCAGTAGTAGCAGCAGCTATTAAGGTTCCAGATCTTTCATTGAGAGCAAAGCTCAAAAACATATCTTGACACGTCCCCACTTGCCTTGGGCTGTGTCTCCTAGTACTCAAATACGCTAAAAGCTTGCTTGATCAACGCTTTCAGTGTATTTAAACTCTAATGCGTAAAGATTAAGGAGGTAATAAATGACCCTATAAATGACAAAACCCCAACTTTGGCGAGAAGGGGATTTGATCATTATTAACTTGTAAGGCGGGAACCGAAGCTTTTTGAACGGAGCACATTTTGGTTACCTGGGCTTTTGCCGTGCTTAGATTTTAAACCTAATTTGTCAAAAATGGCAACCGTGGTTTGAAAGCTTTGTCACGGCTCCCTATCGCTGCATACATAAACATTAGGGAGAATACCGTGATCGCGGAACCCGTATATTTTGGACACGAGGATAGATCTCGTGTACCTAATCGACGCACACAAGACCCTTTACCAGCTGATCCAGTGGGTAAGCATTTGGCTACCCTTTTCCCCAACGGTTGGGACTGGATCTTTGCCTCGGCCCCAGAGCCAGGAGATCCAGTCGATTGGGCAACCATCAAAAAAATTCCCCCCTCTCCCCCGTGGAGATGTGGAGTCATCACCAAGACCCTGAGTGCCTGATCGGAGTTAGGCCCAGTGCCCAAACCCGTTGGCTCGTCCTCGACATCGACAAAGACTCTCGCTATCACCCAGCCAGCGATCCCCAGTGGCTACCTCAGATACGCCATGCCCTAGAAGACATTGGTATTTGCCGCTCACTCCTTTGCCAAAGTAGCCACAGTAGTGGACTCCATCTATACCTCCCCCTCCCTGAAACCGTCAGCAGCTTTTGGCTGAGCAACTGCATCAAGCTCAACCTAGAAGCCATCGGCATCAAGTTCTATGGGGGGCAGTGCGAACTCTACCCCAACCCCAAACGCTACGTACCCAAAGGCAAAGGCTTTAGTCTCTTTGCCGCCTTCCGACTCCCCATGCAGCCTGGAAGTGGTTTCCATCCCCTCGACACCGATCTAAATCCTTTACCTTGGTCCCTGGAGCATTGGCTTGATTGTTTTGAGCTATGCGCCGATGGCCAGGACATGGGGCGTCTCCATCATGCGATCTCAGATGCACAACAGAACTTCAAAGTCCGTAAATCAGGCCATGCCAGCTCCCTTGCCACCTGGCAAGAGCGGATCCATGAAGAGAAAACCCAAGGCTGGACAGGCCCAGGCCAAACCAACGAGAAACTAAAGATCCTCGCCTGCGAAGCTCGCGTATTTATGGGCATGGACTCCGAAGACCAGATAGCAGAATACGTATGCCAAACTGCCCAGAACACCCCCGGCTTCTATGAGCATTGCCGCCACCAGCATGAAATAGATAGAAGAAGTCATGAAGTAGCGATCTGGGCCATGCGGTATTACTGGCCCACCGGCACAGCTCCATGTAGAGAAGCTAAATACCACGACAAGCAAGTCGCTCCCGCTGACTTCGGATACCACCAAAGCAAGCGAGAAGCCGCCCAGACTCGGATCAAAAAAGCAGTCTTAGAACTGAAGCGAGTCGATAAATTCCCCCCTGGAATTACCGCTCGTGCCCAAGCCATCTCAAAGCTAGCCCACTGTAGCCAGAAAACCTTATATAGACGGTCAAACAAGGAATTATGGCATCCACATCATTTAGTTGAAGAAACTCCTCAGAAATCCCCAGAACCCATACAGGAAGGGGAAATTACACAACAAGGGTCAAACAATGATCACCTTGTAAACCAGCGGAAGCTGGAACTACTGATATTAAAGGATCTTTTACAACTCTATATAAATGTAGGGTTTGTAATGACAACGATGAAGATCCAAGCCACCGTCACCCTGGCCCTCAAAGGCCAAAGGGTGGCGAAAGTGGCGCTTACAGATTCCGAAGTCCCAGATCAGGGGGGTTTGGGGGGAAATTCTAAGGTCGTTCCTATTCAAAATTGGGATCAGTTGAAACTCTCTTTGCCACCGGGTTTGCAAAACAAAATTGGTAAAGCCAAGCAGCAACAGCGACGACAACAGGAAAGGGTACAGCTGCACCAGCAGAGAAAGAAGCAAAGACTCCGTTCCCCAGTTGAACCCATAAGTTTGGTCCCAGAACCCTCTCAACAAAAGCTTCCTCTGACGTTGATTGAGACACAGGGACCAGTGCAGGGCAGAACTGTAACCGAAGGTGAACAACAGGAGTTTGACCGTTGGTATCGGTTTGCCCAAAGCTGTAAGTTAGTCACTGACTACTCTTGGAGAGATGGCGAGTATTGGGTACTGACAGAAGAACAGTGGCAACCCTATGCAGAAATAGCTGCCGTGTTCACATTGAAATCGATGAATAGAATGTTTGGAATTTCGCTGGATATCGAAAGTGAACGAGGTGACTAAAATTCTGGTTTTTTTCTTAAGAAAAACGATTTGGCCTTTGAACAAATCTTGGGCAAGAGCAACGGTATCCATATCAGCTAAAAGTCGGTTACGGCACCTTCCGTTACACAAATTTAAGTCGTTTGAGCTTTGGGTGAATAATGGCTGAAAGCTAGATATTGAGAGAAATAGGGTGATTGATCTAGTGTTGTCGGTGTAGCCGATTTCGAGCTGTCTTTACAGATTGCAACAATTATTTTGACGTGAATCCGTGTTTGCCGTTATGGTGACCCCAAGTGAAATAAGCGATTATTCACCCGTCCAAATTTTTTAGTTTTCTATTTCCACTATTGCCCACAAAGAACAGCAAAGGTCTAGCCTTTGCCTAGTCTATTTTAAAAGCCAGTCCTAACGGGAACCTCTGACAGGAGTCCTGACTGTTTCTGTATTACACAGGAATATTCTCTAGTTAAATTTGCAAACCACGGCCTGCCCATTTACCACAACGTACAAGCCGTGATGTAAGCGTAAATATCACGTATTAGAAAGCTAATTCTCAAGCAGCTTTTTCTTCTTCAGGGAGAACCAAATCAAGCCACTTTTCTTCCCATTCATCACTAATCATACTGGCTCTAATTTGCAAGACATTATGAGCACCATCCCGAGTCCATTGCATCTTCTGCTTCTTTTTATGGCGAGCATTAATGATGGTGTCAATATGAGATTCAGCAACTTGGCTGGTATAAGCTAAACCTACTTTATCTCGCTGATCATAATTGACGAGATAGTCACGGTTATTCTTCAAGTAGTCGTGTAGGCTTTTTAAGCTTTGTTTGCTTCTTCTCATCTGAGATGTTGTCTCGAAGCAACGCAATCTTCTGCAGAGCATCATCTACTTTGCCATGCCATAAACTCCACTTTGCACTATCAAGGGAGTCTGTGAAGGTTTCCCCCAGTGCATTGCTGACATTCTGGAATTTCTTACCAATATGAAACCAGTCCAAGATGAGGTCTAAGGTTTTGCAATGGGGTTCAAGGGCTAAGATAACTGACCAACAGTTGTGTGCTCCATCGGCCAAAGCGGTAACCTTTGTCTCTTGGGTCATCCCTTGTTTGAGTGCTGCATGATGCAGATAGGTCTTGATGGTTTGCAACTCATCGTCTAAAGCGGAAACAACACAGGTCTTTTCAGTAATTTGGCGATGATGTTTATCAACTATCTCAAGAGCACTGGGACGATAGACGATGCCCGATAAGGCTTCAAAACTGCGTTTGTCTTTATCTTTAGTCGGGATATGCCCGCCATCGACTTGAGCAATGAGTTCTACTGCAGGGGCGGGTAACTCTTCTGAATTAGGAGGGGTCGTGTTCACTTGAGATAAACGCTCACCGACTTGATTAGTTACGTTTTTGATTTGGACATGGTTATTCACACTCCGACGCTGAGCGTTCAGGCGTTCCATATTATCCTGAGCTTCTCGATAGCTATGCAAGGCACCATTCTCACATTGCAGTTTCACTAAGTCAGGATGAGTATCCGTGCCGAAGACACTAATCGTTGTTGGAGTACTTTGCCACCGACACTCTGGGTTCTTGCAACGATGCTTTTGAATGCGGAGCTTATGGTCGCTGAAGACGGCATGAAAGGTAGATGACATGAAACCAAGCTTTCCGAGTTTCTCGCCACATTTAGTACACTGCTTTAGACCGATGTCGATGAGGGTGGATTGTTCAGCTAACAGTGCACTTTGAACTTTGGAAAGTAGAGAGATTTGTTCTTCATGGCGCAATCCAAGATCTAGAATGGACTTTGGTTGTTTAATGTCATAGATTTTTAGAGTGTCTCGTTTAACGACTTCCTGGCTGGTGACAGAGACTTTCTCGACTATTACTCTAAATTCGTAATCCATCTACCACCGCTGCTCTCAAACCTCTACAAGAATTAGAGTAACACGGAAAACTATATTAATATGTGATATTTACGCTTACATCGCTGTTTGGGAGTCCATCCGAGATTTCCGGAAAATGGAAAGTCCAGTGTCTTGAGTGAACATGCTCAAGAGTTTTTCACCTCCCCCACAAAAAAGCCCTATGCCCAACGTCAAATCTTGTTGGATTTAGATCCATTAGTGGAGCCTTATCTGACAGAGTTGGTGCATCGCCGTCCCCAAGCTTGGGCAGAGGATGTGGACTTGACCTATCAGCTGTATGAGAAAGTAGGTCGGACTGAATTATTGGCAGCAATTGAACTTGCAGTAGAAGCCCGTTGCATTGTGCTGCATAATCATGACTTCTCCGGTTGAGTGGCACTAACTTCTCCACCCCCCAACCAAAAAAAATATTGGCCAACCATTTTCGACAGGTAGATATGGAATTAAGGGTTGCAATTCATAGGCAAAAAATTCAGATCTAAATCCATACATATCACGAATGGAAGATCGTGATCTCATCCGGTCTATTCCTCCATCTGTCCCTCCTTTTTTTTCATTCCTCTTCTCCTTTTGTGTTTTAAGGGTTGTCTCTCTCGTTGTATTCTCCTCATCTGAACGGTTAATACTCATTTCTCCTTCTGGCTTCTGGGTCAGCTTGCTGGTCAATTTCCTCATGGATTCTCCTCGAAGCAAGACCTTCATCGCATCATGGATAATCCGGTCGAGGATGGCATCGGCCAGAGTGGGATCTTGAATTTGTGAGTGCCATTGCTCCAGGGGCATTTGCGTGGCAAATAAGCAGGAGGCTTTGCGAAACCGCTCGTCTAAGATATCGAGCACTTCTCTAGCCTCAAAGACAGATAGAGGATCTCTAAGCCATTCATCCAGCACCAGTAGATCGTAGGCCGCTAATTGTTTTCGGAGTTTTGGATAAGACCCATCTCCTTTGGCCAGCTTCAACTCCAGAACGAGATCAGCAGTTTTGATATAGCGGACGCTATGGCCTTGCTTACACAAATGATGGGACAATACGGCCGCCAAGAAAGACTTCCCAACGCCCGTCGGTCCCAGGATGATCAATGACAGATTTTCCTGGAGCCAATGACCTTGAGCAAATTCAAGGAACTGGATTTTACGAAGTCCTCTGGGCACATCGAAATCTACTGCATCTAAGGTGGCGTGCACCGGCAGTCGAGCTTGCCTCAGTCGGCGTTGCATCCGTTGATTCTGACGCCGGATGTATTCGCGCTCTACCATCAAGGCCAGTCGTTCATCGAAAGACAGATCATGATAGGTGGGCATCGCCTGCTGTTCTCGCCAAGCTTCGAGTATGCCGGTGAGTTTCATTTGTTGTAGCTGTTCAATCATTGCTTGCATCGCTGTCTTCCCCTACGTCGCTTGATAATATTCGGACCCTCGGACATTGGCATGGTGAATAGGAATCACCTTATGGGTTTCATCCGGTAAGGGGTCTGATTCAAGTTTGTTTTGGAGCATAGATTTGAGATAGCGTTGGCCCACCATCCCCATAGCATTAGCCCGATTACAGGCGGCTTCCAACCTTTCAGCACCATGGGTTGTTCTTAGATGTTGCACCCCTTTCAAAGCACGAAACGCCTGTTCATCATGGGCTTTCTTCTCAAAGATATCTATCACTTGCTGCTTCGTCGCTGGTCCAACATTCTGGGCCCAAGCCAGGAAGGTCTCTCTCGATTGGGTTTTGTAAGCCAAATGCGCTGGTGGCATATGCCCCTCTTCAGTGGAATGCTGAAACGGCAAGCTAGAACGTTCATGTATCGCAATGCGCTGATGGTCATGAAAAATCTGCACCAAAGATTCCGTAATCTTGACGGATACTGATTTCCCCACATATTCATAAGGGACACTGTAATAGTGGCGGTTCACCTCAATGTGGTAATCAAAACTCACTTTCGCGGTTTTAAATTCGCCAAACTCAAACGCATGGCTGGGCAAGGGTCTGAGTTCTGGTTGGTCCACTTGCTCAAATAATTCTCGACGGGATAGACCATAGGATTTCATGGTCCGATGGTTGAGTTTCTCCAACCCTGCTGCAATCGCTTCATTCAGTTGCTTGAAACTGGTAAAGGTCTGGTCTCTCAAGGGTGCGAGAATATGACGTTCCACTTGCTGCACCGCATTCTCCACTTTGGGTTTATCCCGAGGGCATTTGGGGGCGAGCGGGCAAGATGATCACGTTGTAGTGTTCCGCAAAGTCTTGATAACTCCGATTGATACCGGGCTCATAACGGCACGGATCTGTGACTCCTGACTTGAGGTTGTCTGGAACGATAGCGACCGGCACTCCACCAAAGAAGGCCAATGACCGTTGATGAGATCCGAGCCAGTTCTTGATGGTTTGGCTTTCGGTCGCCTCTGCATAGGTGTAGTTACTCGCTCCACAGCAGGCCACAAACACTTGAGCTTGAGTGACCTCACCGGTTTTGGGATGGACCACCGGCACGGTCATACCACAGTAGTCTACAAAGATTTTTTCCGCTCCCTTGTGGGTCTGGCGCATGGATAGCGAGTGCTGTTTTTTCCACTTGCGGTATCGACGGCAAAAGCCACTATAGCTACAGTTCCAATCCCCTCTCTCTTTACCTTCCATCCACAGTAGGCCGAGGGTGACCCCTTTACGTTGCATCTCTCGATGCACATACTCGAAGTCAATCGCAGGCTTCTTACGGGAGGACTGACGTTGACCTTTTCCCAGCAGATGCTGGATATCACTATCACTTAGTCGGCTTAACTGGTCATAACTGAGGGATTGACCCTGAGCACGATGCAGATAGTCTCGGACAGCGGTACGGGAGATGAAGCAGCTACGGGCGATCTCCGATTTATTGTGGCCGAGTTCATGTAAGCGAATAATTTCTCTAAATTTACTCATCGACAGGGTTGCTCCTTGACGTTTATAGGCCATTGCCATCTCCATTCCTCTGGCTAATGCACAGAAGTTTAGAGGATGGCCTGGCTAGGGATAATGACCTGTCGAAATGATGGTTAGGGGGGTGGAGAAGTTAACTGCCACTTATCCGGTGAAGATAACTTCCACAAGGGTGGAGAAGTTTATTGCCATTTGACTGGCGAAGATAACTTCCACAGGGGTGGAGAAGTTACTGCCATTCGACCGGAGAAGTTACCCTCCCAAGGGGTGGAGAAGTTACTGAGAATATGCACATTGGCAGTGAATATCTCTTGGAGTTTGTAGAGCATCCTCATGCTTGTGCCGACTCTCATCTTCTCCAGAACTCCTCTGAAGGAGGTATTGCTAAATGACGTTAGACATCATGCTGAAGCGATTGGGGTTGAGTACAGTCCAACGAGTACTACCGGAACTGACGCCTATCGCTGAGAAAGAGGCTTGGTCTTATACTCAGTTCCTCGAACGCCTGGTCTCTGAGGAGATTGCCCAACGGGCAGAAAATCGGATCGCTAATCAGGTTGCCAAAGCCAAGTTTCCGTTTCAGGCGACCATTGAAACCTTTGATTTCACTTTCAAAAGCGATCTCAAACTGCAGATGCTTGGACGGTTTCTGGGCCCAGAATTAGTGAGCGAACATCGCTCATTAATCCTTGAAGGTCCCCCAGGAACGGGGAAAACACACCTGTGTATTAGTATTGCCTACAAGTCAATTCAGAATGGCTTTTCAGCCCGTTTTACAACGGCAACTGCACTGATTAATGACTTAAGAGTTGCCCATGATCTCAACCTTGCCCTCAAGCCTTATCTGCAACCTCATGTACTGGTGATTGATGAGATGGGCTATCTCGGCTATGGATCTGGAGCAGCTGATGTTCTGTTTCAAGTGGTGGACCAACGCTATCTCAAAGGCAAGCCCATTCTGTTTACCACTAACAAACCCCTCAAGCATTGGGGGAGGGTTTTGCATGATGAAGAGCTGGCTCGGGCCATTATTGACCGGACCCTTCACCATGGCGAGTACATGAAGCTGACTGGAGCGTCCTATCGATTGAAAGGTCGAAAAAATTGATTTGGATCTGCCAGCTATTTCTGAGCGCCCTACGGCCACAAAAGGGGGGTGATACTAAATCAGAAAATTGACAGATAATGACAAGCTAAGCGATCAATAAATTTAGTGGTCAAACTTTCCGGAAAAGATCCTCGATCTGCCAGTCAGAGTTTCCGGAATTCACAGGAGGATAAGTCTTTCTTCACCTTCATGTAAGGCTTCCTGGTAGACTTTGGTTTGCTTGAGTTCGCTTAAGCCCAACATACTCTCTATCTCTTCACGGCTCAGTTGTGGAAATTTATAGACCACAATCGTTTCAATCAACTCCATTATCGCCGCTATCTTAGGATTTGTCTGTCTTTGTTTCTGAGCCCTTGATAGCATTGCATTTGCTTGGGTCACAATATCCTCTGAATTCGCGACAACCAGTTGCATGAGTCCCACTCCAAGGGAATCACTGGGTTCATCCAAATCCTCCAAGTAAATTCGATGCACCTGATCGCTAACTAAATTGGCTCGGAATACTTGAGGGTGATCAGGCTCAATGCTGCGTTTGGGGTAGAGGACAACGGCCTGCCAGTCTACGGTCTCAGGATGAAGCTTCAGATACAGATAAATCTCAGAGAAAAACCGTTGATAGAAGAGCGTGTCACGCTGAAACTGAAATTCCACAAACCAGACCGTCTGGTCTGCAGCTTCTGGGGTAGGCAACAGAATGCCATCGATGCGAAAGGCAACCTGCTTTATTTCTACTGACTTGAATTCATAGCCTTGTGCTATTTCAGGAGATTGACCCAGCAGCTCAAACAAGATGCCTGGGTCTGTCTGAAAGATACGATAGAAAATTGAATCCGTTTTCAATGGAAGTGATCGTTCTGCGTCGTTCCAGCTATTCTACTGGATGGAGACGACTCCTCGACTTAGCCAAAGTTCAGCCCAAGCTCTAAAGGCGTCAATGTTTATTCTTTAGCCCTAGAGAATAAACATTGACACACTCTTACTTTTCACCTGGTTCAAAATAAGATGAAGACAGAGACCGAGTTGTAATTTATGAATCTTGAGCTGAACTCTCAAGATTAAAGAAAACAGACCTAGCGCATGGCTAGCTGATCACAACTCATCTCTGTTTGAAGATGTCTCTCTTCGTTGTTGTCCATTACCAAGAGATCAAAAAAACATCTGTATGATTGATATTACCCAGTGCCCTCCATAATTTAACTTTTTTATATTTATATTTCAAAGAAAATACATTGAAATTTCTAAATATTTTTTACAAGCAAAGCCGTATTCATTAATATGGATTCTAGAGAAAAAAGTTAGCCCAACATAGATATCTAGGGATTGGCTTAATTGTAGAGCTCTTAAATATCACTTCTTAAAAAGAATTGATTGTGTTTGCATTATTTTTTTTATCTACAAAGCATAACTAGTAGTGAGATATGACAGAATACTTGGGATATATTTCGAGGGATCAACCAAGTTAAAAACAAGAGTCGAAAACAAGAAAATAATTTCTATTCTTGTTTGTTTCTAGTCCACTTTTGCTGAATCATAATATTTCTTGATAAAAGACTAGAAAACATGAAGGTATTAGTATTTTTCTGGGCACCATACTGAAGTCTTAATTATCAACTATTTCCTATTTTTTACTAACTATTATCTGGAAATAAGTTGATTTTTTGACAAAGAGTAGTGTTCCGTTTGTTTCAGAGACTTAACTTAATGTGCGTTCTCTATAAAGGCTTTCTGATTGCCTCGTTTTTAGCCAGTACAATACTCTGCCAAATGGTTAGGGCAGAACCGGAATCACCCCAAACAAAAAATAGTGGAGTTATATCGACAAGCGTCATTGATCTTAAAGTTTCTGCTTGGAGAGGTATTGGCTATACCACTGATGGTACTGGTTTTGAAGGCTTTGGTTACCTTGAAGGCTTCTTTCCATTGCGTCAAAAACCTGGAACAGACATCACTTTCAATAGACCTCTTGCAATATTCGTTTCATGATGTGTTACTCACTCAATTTATGCCGCGATCTGACATGATTTTTTAGTCCTCTACCATATCGGTAGCTGAATTACGCAAGAGGTCTATTGAGGCCCGCTTGCTGCTCGATAATGGCGCTCATTTAGGCAGCAACTTCTTGCTTGATCATCGCTTCTACGACAAAAATGATAATCGAAACTATGCTGGCTATTTAGGAATTGATACTCGCAGTACTGATAATAATGTCTTTCCCCAATTAGGCTTAGGCATTGAAAGCTTGGGAAATAAGTGGGACTTTCGGATGGGAGCATGTCACCTTTGCAATCTAGTATTTATACTTATCCCAGAAATCCTTGCTAATCTTGCTTTCAGACATCAAATTTCTGATTACAAATTTTGTGCATCTGCAAAGGTGACATGCTCCCCTTTCGGATCAATGGCTATATTCGTCTAAGTAGCCGTTCACGAATAGGGAATCGCTTAATTTTAGAGAGTATTCAGCAGTAACAGCATATTCGTGAATTTAAAAGTGTATTAACAGGGGTTGATGGTGGAATCAGTTTCAAACTTGCTCAATGGAACCAGGGAGATATAAGAGCTTTTGCCAGTGGATATTTCTATGACGTTTCTATTGATGGCTATGTCAATAACAAAAAAAATCAAATGAGTCTTTAATTACTAATATTTCACGAATAAATCATCTAATTAATCTAGTTCAATAACATTATTTCTCACTTCTTTTTCATCTTTGTTTTATTGTATTTTCCGGGGGACTAGATCCATGACTGCCGTAACGAATCACAAATTATCAGTTCTTTTTGTAGACTCTGATGTTGAGGATTATCAAATTCTCATTGCTGAGGTAAAACCTAACGTTGAGATATTTACCCTCAGCGACAATCAAGATGGGGTTTTACAAATTTCTGAGAAGCTAGAAGCACTATATTGTCGGCAGTTATGTGACAATTTCGATCTTGAAATCCATATCCTTTCCCACGGTTCCCCTGGTTGTCTTTATTTAGGTAGTAGCGAGCTAAGTCTATCTAGCTTAGAAAGCTATATTGATAAGGTTCAAAACTGGTTTACTCCAAGCTTACAGCTATCCAACCGTCCATACTCTTCAGCACTATATCTGTACGGTTGTAATGTTGCCGCTGGAGATGCTGGAGAGGAGTTTTTAGCGAAGCTCAACCATTCAATTGGAGCCAATATTTATGCTTCCACTTCTAAAGTAGGACATCCCGATTCAGGTGGTAGCTGGGCGTTAGATGTACCAGGAATAGAAGGGACACAATCTATTTTTGGACCCACTGCCCTCAATGCTTGGGACCATACTCTTAATCCCAATGACGATACATCCTCGGCCCTTCCAAACATCGTTCAGAATATTGATATTCGGGCCAATGATCCAGCCACATCAGCCGCCACTACGATTGTCGCGCTCCCTACGAATGGCACGGTAGCTCTTCAATCTGATGGCACCGTTAACTACACCCCCAATAATGGCTTCACGGGTGTGGACTCATTTGTATATCAAATTAATTCAGACTACACCGTTGCCAATCCTGACCGTGCAAGCATCACGCCAGGCACTACGCAAAATATCGATGTCCTCTTAAACGACACGGATGCTCAAAATGAAGATCTAACCGTCACATTGCCCAATGGAACGACATCAGATAATGGTGGCACATTAGTCATCAACGCGAATGGAACCATTGACTATACCCCTGCTGTGGGGTTTCTGGGTTTAGATAGTTTTACCTATCAGATTGATGATGGCAATGGCAACACTGACACAGCCATTGTCGAACTTGATATTCGCTTTGATGAACCTCGTTCAGAGCACTACTTGCCGCCTAGACCCGCAGGTTCAGTTCATGCTAACTTCCCCATGAAGTTACTGATCACGACAGAACTTCCGACGGCGACAGGGGTTATTTCTTTTCCCGGCTCTATTACAGACTTAGATATTCCCTTTAGCATTACAGAAAGTACATCTGAATTTAGCCTAACGCTGGGCTTCACTAACCTAGGGGGGACAACGATATTTAATACGGTTGGCAGCAATGGTATTAAAGTGGTAACCGACAATGGTGAAGCGATTAATGTTCAGCTTGTTCAAGAAAATAGCAATGGTCAGTCTTTTCTGAGTTCCAAGGGCCTAGATGCTCTAGGTACAGAGTTTTACGCTGGCGAAATGGACGACCTTAACTCAGCAGAGGCTAATGCTCCTGCTAGTATTATTTCTGTTATTGCCACAGAAGATAATACACAAGTGACTTTTGAAGCACCCAATGCAGCTTGTAAGCGTAAATATCACATATTAATATAGTTTTCCGTGTTACTCTAATTCTTGTAGAGGTTTGAGAGCAGCGGTGGTAGATGGATTACGAATTTAGAGTAATAGTCGAGAAAGTCTCTGTCACCAGCCAGGAAGTCGTTAAACGAGACACTCTAAAAATCTATGACATTAAACAACCAAAGTCCATTCTAGATCTTGGATTGCGCCATGAAGAACAAATCTCTCTACTTTCCAAAGTTCAAAGTGCACTGTTAGCTGAACAATCCACCCTCATCGACATCGGTCTAAAGCAGTGTACTAAATGTGGCGAGAAACTCGGAAAGCTTGGTTTCATGTCATCTACCTTTCATGCCGTCTTCAGCGACCATAAGCTCCGCATTCAAAAGCATCGTTGCAAGAACCCAGAGTGTCGGTGGCAAAGTACTCCAACAACGATTAGTGTCTTCGGCACGGATACTCATCCTGACTTAGTGAAACTGCAATGTGAGAATGGTGCCTTGCATAGCTATCGAGAAGCTCAGGATAATATGGAACGCCTGAACGCTCAGCGTCGGAGTGTGAATAACCATGTCCAAATCAAAAACGTAACTAATCAAGTCGGTGAGCGTTTATCTCAAGTGAACACGACCCCTCCTAATTCAGAAGAGTTACCCGCCCCCTGCAGTAGAACTCATTGCTCAAGTCGATGGCGGGCATATCCCGACTAAAGATAAAGACAAACGCAGTTTTGAAGCCTTATCGGGCATCGTCTATCGTCCCAGTGCTCTTGAGATAGTTGATAAACATCATCGCCAAATTACTGAAAAGACCTGTGTTGTTTCCGCTTTAGACGATGAGTTGCAAACCATCAAGACCTATCTGCATCATGCAGCACTCAAACAAGGGATGACCCAAGAGACAAAGGTTACCGCTTTGGCCGATGGAGCACACAACTGTTGGTCAGTTATCTTAGCCCTTGAACCCCATTGCAAAACCTTAGACCTCATCTTGGACTGGTTTCATATTGGTAAGAAATTCCAGAATGTCAGCAATGCACTGGGGGAAACCTTCACAGACTCCCTTGATAGTGCAAAGTGGAGTTTATGGCATGGCAAAGTAGATGATGCTCTGCAGAAGATTGCGTTGCTTCGAGACAACATCTCAGATGAGAAGAAGCAAACAAAGCTTAAAAGCCTACACGACTACTTGAAGAATAACCGTGACTATCTCGTCAATTATGATCAGCGAGATAAAGTAGGTTTAGCTTATACCAGCCAAGTTGCTGAATCTCATATTGACACCATCATTAATGCTCGCCATAAAAAGAAGCAGAAGATGCAATGGACTCGGGATGGTGCTCATAATGTCTTGCAAATTAGAGCCAGTATGATTAGTGATGAATGGGAAGAAAAGTGGCTTGATTTGGTTCTCCCTGAAGAAGAAAAAGCTGCTTGAGAATTAGCTTTCTAATACGTGATATTTACGCTTACAACAGCGATCACCTTGATAGATGCTCACTTGTTCTTGCTGTAGGTGTAGAGTCACGGTTTGACCCACCGCATGGCCAGGGACGGAGTACTCTATCCCTCGATAGTGAACCCGTGCCGTGGGCCGGACGACGACACTGACTTTGAAGGCATAGGTTTGAGCCTGATGATTCAACGGTTGCAGTGGCTCACGCTTGAGCAGCACAGCAGGAATTTCACCAGTGGCATCACAAGGTCTTTGCTCATTGACATGGTTCATCCAGTCCTGAAGTTGCTGATGAATATCTTCCATGTCCTTAAAGGTCCGACCACAGAAGAAGTTACCTTTGACGAACCCCACTAGATTCTCAACCGACCCTTTCTCTTGTGGACGATAGGGCCAGCAAGCTAGGGGAATCAAGCCACAATCAACAACGAACTGACCAAAGCGTTCTGTCCAATGGACTTTGACACTGCCATCTTCTTGCATCTCTCGGGATTTGACCGCACTGCTCATGTTGTCAAAAAACTCCCATCATCGGCACCCCCACCAAAATGCTCAAAGCCTTTGAGTAAGCTGCGAACTACCGTTTCTTGTTGTTCGTTCTCGACGATCTGGATATCCACAAATCGAGAGTATTTGAGCCGGGAGGCAAAGAAGCGAACCAATTTGCGAGTGCCATCTGCAAAAGTGACCCAGCGCTGACCAAAGTCATGCTGGGAAAACTCTCCAGGTAATCCCTCAAACCGAAGGATAGGCTTTGGAGGCTCCTTCGGTCTGATGCGCCTGACTAATTCATAGACAGCCGATTTACCACCGGTATACCCTTGTTGTCTGAGTCGAGCCAGAATCTCTTGGCCTTTAATCAGTCCATCTTCAGGCGCACGAGGTTCTTGAAGCCATTCCAAGATTTGTGCCTCATATTGGCTAACGGGACTGGGTCTACCCATGTTTCTAGATTTCCGGAAAGCCTCCTCATTAATGTCGGTGATCTCGGGTTCTTTCTCAATCCGTTGAATACTTTTTTCACTAATGCCCGTGAGTTCTCGAACTTCCTTTTGGGGAGACTTTTTTTCTTTCTAAGTTTTTTGCACCACGTAACGCTCCAATTGCTTATACATCTGGACCTGCCACTGATTTAGATGACTATTTTCATCTTGCTCAGATAGTGGCAATGTTGGAGACAAACTTTCCGGAATTGGTGCAGTCAGAGTTTCCGGAATTCACACCTCCGGCAACTCACCCGCCGTATTGGTGATATTTCCTCAGAGTTGAGATCACAGATCCAATCCCTAACCCTCGATCAACTAGAAGCATTAGGTGAGGCTTTACTCAACTTTACGGAATCTTCTGATCTAGTGAACTGGCTGCAGAAAAACCGGTCATAGGCGGCAAGTCGGGATTTTGAGCCAAACACAAAATAATTTGCACCACTGAGCATGAGTTTCAAGATCACTATATTAGATCTGTGATTCTTATTCCAGATTTTTGACCAAAATCTGTATTACACTAAAACTTACATTAAAAAATGACCGTCTTAGGCTCGTCTCTAGAATTCTTTCCCCGATTGACTTTCGAGATTCCGGTGTTCGCTGGTGGTCTTGGTCGGGCTGGTCTTTTGTCAGATCTGTAGGCCGCTTGACTCAAATTTATTGAGAAGAAACTCGGTGATACACTCAAGCAGCTAATCGAATGTGATAGATGGAGAAGCGGGTGACACAGCAAGGGTCCATTGACCACGATGGTTTGTTTAAAGAACTGATTGAAACGTTCTTTTGGGAATTCCTAGAATTATTTTTGCCTCAAGTCTTGGACTATGTTGAACGTGGACCTGTGATATTTTTGTCCCAGGAGGTCTACAGCAGTATTGGCGCTAGAAGAGAAGCGCATTATTGATCTTCTGGCTCAAGTCCAGTTTCGAGGTCAGGAGAGCTATTTCCTCTTTCACATCGAACCGCAATCGTCTGATCAGCCTGACTTTGAGAAACGAATGTTCTACTACTTTGGACGATTGCATGAGAAGCATGATCTGCCCATTTATCCAGTAGTTATATTCTCTTATGACAGCCCTCGTAAAGCAGCGGAAAGTAGCTACAAAGTTGATTTTTCCGACTTCCAGGTCTTGCAGTTCAATTTCCAAGCTATTCAACTCAATCGATTGAATTGGCGGGACTACTTGAGACAGAATAATCCAGTGGCTTCTGCTTTGATGGCCAAGATGCAGAGGAAGCGTAACAGATCCCTAGCCTAAGATCATTCAGTCAAAAAATTACAGGAATTTGCCAGAAAATAGATAATTACTCAGCATAGACTAGGAATCTGTTACGCTTCCGTTACTGTAAGTCCTGAAGAGCTAAAAGACCTCTCATGCTCCTAAGTAAGTTCATATGAACAACATCTACAAAAATCTCGAATGTATGGAGAATCAAGATCTATGAACGACCACGTCAACATAAGCGAAGAGGTTCAAATAGCCGACACTCTTTCTTCCACAGATATGGATGAGAAACTCGATGAAAAAGTCATCAATGAAAAGGCTGAGTCAGGAATTGAGCAAGTTAGTGAGACTGAGGAGCCACCTCAGCATAAAGACGGTGATCAAGCTACTTTGGAACAGTCAACGGATGGGGCTATTGACACTCCAACAGGAGAGGTAGAGGCTAGCAGCGAGAAAACTGGCTCTTTGATTGAAGAGACAAGAAATCAGGCCCAGCTAGCTGAGCTGAGCCAACAGATCATCGAATTAAAGACACAATTGACAAGAAAAGTAGACCAGTATACGAGGTTGACAGCGGAATATGACAACTTTCGCAAACGGACCAATCAGGAAAAAGAAGACTTGAGGTTGAAGGTCAAGTGCTCCACGATTAGTGATCTCCTACCAGTCGTGGATAATTTCGAACGGGCAAAATCTCATATACACCCTCAGACAGAGGCAGAAACCAGCATCCATAATAGTTACCAGAGTATTTATAAACAGTTAGAAGAAAAATTCAAACAAATTGGGGTTTCTGCTATGGAGTGTGAGAGGAAAGACTTCGATCCCAACTTGCATGAAGCGCTCTTATGTGAACCGACGGATCAGGCTTCTGAGGGAACCATTTTAGAAGAACTTGTTAGAGGTTATGTTTTGGGTGATTGTGTTCTGCGGCATGCCAAAGTTAAAGTCGCTGTGGCTCCAAAACCTGCAATAGAAGACTAAATCTCGTTCTAACGGATTCTGGGGTCTATTAGAATTCAAGCCTATTGAGGGTTTCGAGAATCTACCTCTCCTTTCACTGTAGAGTCATTGGGCACTCTAGCAGCGAAGGGAAATACCCCATACATGGCAGCTTCAACTCGTGGCGATCAGACCATCTGTTTACCCGTCGAAAGTGAGACTCAATATCGACAGATAGTCCTTGTGACCTTGTCTCGAAAAAGGGCTTGGTTCAAAAGTAGGTAACAGTGTCATGAGCGATCAGGGTAGTCTGGAGACTTGTCGTTTCCTCCTCTGACTTGATCGCCGAGCATGATTTCAACCCCTGCCATTGCAGCCACCCTTCCGCCAAAGATCCGCAAAGATATCGGCATTCAGGCTCTATCAAGATCCATTCCCATTGCTCGCATTGCCAGAGAGAATCAAACCAGTCGCAAGTTCGTTTATGAGCAGAAAGCAATTGCTGCACAAGCGTTGGATGAATCCTTCCTCGCCGATAAAGGGGATGACGAGGTTCTGTTCTATTTACCAATCACCAAAACTTGGCTATTCCAACTGATTCTAGCTTTGGTGTTAATCTGCCACAGCTCCTATCGAGGTGTCGTTGAGCTATTGCGCGATCTGTTTGATTGGTCCATTAGTGTTGGGACCGTTCACAATCATCTGCAAGTCGCAGCTGCACAAGCAGATGAAATCAACCAAGCTCAAGACCTGTCTACGATTAAGCAGGGTCTTCATGATGAGATCTTTCAAGGCTCGATGCCTGTATTGACAGGGGTAGATGCCTTCTCCACTTACTGCTATCTCCTGAAAGCCGCAGAGCATCGAGATGAAGACACTTGGGGATGGTACTTACTCGAACTCCAAGCCCGAGGGTTTGACCCTGATAACACAATTGCTGACGGGAGCACCTCATCCTCATTGGTTAGAGCTATTGGGATTTAAGCGATTTCAACGGGCATAGTCTGAACTGATTGGGAAGAAGTAGACTTCAAGCCATCGAAAATTGATGGCTTATTTTGTCGTGGAAGTGTAACCCAATATTCACTATTTTTGAACCAAGCCCATTTAGGCTATGGGCAATTGTCGTACCTGGATGCGCAAGGACAAGAGCTTTCACTTCCTGAAGCTAAGAAACAGCGGTATGCACAAATTCAACATGATGCCTACGCCATCTATAAAGCGCCCACCTGGGAAGGGGCAGTTATTTCATTTCTGGTGTTCGAACGAAAGTGGACAGACTTAGAACCTGGCGCCGTTAGAACTTTTATCAACGATGCTGCCCTGACCTTGAGCTTCTATCATTTCGATGAATCCCTTCACTCACTTATTCGAACCTCCAACGCAATTGAACGGCTGTTCCAGGAATTTCGAACCAAGGCCGATGAAATTGGTGCGTTCCCTAATGAAGAGAGCTGTTTAGCGATTTTCTTTCTTGTCTTACGCAGGGATCATGCCAAGCACGATCGCTTCAAAAAGCGTGGCGAATAAATCGGGACACTAACTCATAAGTCGGTGTAAAGATCAGTCTGTCTCAAACAGCTTCCTTAATCGATTCAGGCTCCTAGTTAGGAAGTGTTCTAGTATCGGCGTGTTCATTTCACACACTTCCCAATACCTGTATCCTGCTGCCAGCAAAGGGTAACGCTAACACGAAGCTCTTGGCTTATCGTTCTTATGACGAAGCTAGATCTTTACACCGACTTATGACCACTAGGGACCATTCTGCTTGGTCTGGATATAGCGTCTCTATGTAAGGTAAAGTCAATGTACTTTTTTTTGAAAAGGGACGGGATCATTATCTCGTCTCTTTTTCCTGAGGCATACCCTCCAACATCCCCCCGAAAGCGCCCCTTGGAACTTCACAGTGTTCTCAAGTTTTTCTTCTAGTATTTACAAATGAATGTTCAAAAGTAATTTGTAAATTACAACTTCAGAAGTATGATGAATGCTTTATTGATTTACATGGCTGAACTCATAAATCACTTGGGTTTAGCCTGGTGGGTTGAGGTCAAAACGCTATCCCCGATATGCACGTACTTTTTTGGCCCATTTCTAAGTTATCAAGAAGCAGCAGTGGCTTTGCTTGGATATGTTGAGGATTTAGAATCTGAACATGCTCAGAATATAGTCACTCATATTCAACGTTGTCACCCAACCCATTTGACCAACTGTCATGAGAAAGAGTTCTCGTAGTGACCCTGCCCAAAATCCTGGAGTATCTGGACTTCAAGATCTTTATTAAGGTACTCGATAATCTGCGGATGAACCGGAAGTTTTTGGGGGATACAAAGGAGGGGTTGAGTTGGCCATTACTTTTCATATTGATGCAAGTAAAACAAAAATCATCGGTAAGCTGATTTTCAGAATCATTGAATTCTAAATGAAAGACCAGTCACATTGAACTTTGACTTTCTGCTTTTCCGGTTCAGTCTGATGAGCTTATTTAAGGGTTTTTAGTTGAGCAAGTAATGCTACAGGAAAAATTAAGCAGTCGTTTTACCAGTCAACAGTATTCATGGTTGGTAGTGGCAGGGTTATTTTTGGGCATCACTATCTCACTTGTTGTCCAGACTAATCCGAGTCAATTTTTTGTGACTGATTTTTCCCAGAATGCCAGTGCAGAGAATGCTAATTCGCCCCTAGTACAGACCAAATCTGAGTCTGGTCAACCTTCAATCGATCTCAAACAACGTCATTCTTATCAATTCCCTGAACAGTTTCAAGGTCGAACGATCAATAGGGTGACACTTCAACCGCATCAAAAAGCGATCGCACTCACCTTTGATGATGGACCTTGGCCAAAAACAACATCCAAAGTGTTAGATATTCTTCAAGAATATAATGTCCAAGCGACGTTTTTTGTCTTAGGTAGCAATATTCCTCAATACTCAGACTTACTCCAACGAGTCGCGTTAGAGGGTCATGCTATTGGTAATCATACCTGGAGTCATGGCTACCACAACCACAGTCCTGCATTAGCCCAGCGTGAGATTCAGCGGACAGCAAAAGCGATTGAAAAGTACACCGGGGTCAAAACATCTCTCTTCCGCCCACCCGGTGGTTTTCTCAACAATGGTTTAGTAGCCGAAGCTCAGGCTCAACAGCAAGTCACTATTTTGTGGAGTGTAGATGATATCTATCATGGGACGGTTGATGAAGCCGTGCAAAATATACTCCAGAACGCTACATCAGGTGGGATCATATTGATGCATGACGGCGGTGGCGATCGGGAGTTGACCATTAAAGCCCTTCCTCAAATCATCACCCAATTGAGGCAGCAAGGATATCAACTCGTCACTATCCCTCAACTGTTAGAGATGTCAGCAGGCCAGGAAATGAAGGTACAGTAGAATATCCAACCTTCCATATCTCAAGCATGCGTCAAGTCCATCGTGGACGAGGATTACATACCAAAGCTTCCATCTTCTCCACCTGTATGTGCCAAGTCTTTTGTTTTTGGCTCAGGTTGCTCCGCTATGATGCACTCAGTTGTCAGTACCATCCCGGCAATTGAAGCTGCATTTCGCAACGCAGCACGAGTCACCTTAGCGGGATCTACAATCCCCGCTGCAAACATATCTACAAACTCGCCTGCTATAGCGTCATAGCCAGTATTGAAGGCCAGATCCTTGATACGTTCTGCAATCACCGAGCCATTTCGACCCGCATTCTCCACAATCTGCCTTAGGGGAGCTGAGAGAGAACGAGTTACAATCATTGCCCCAATGAGTTCATCTCCAACTAAATGCTCAGCAGACCATTCCTCTAGTTGGGGTACGAGATGGGCTAGAGTTGTCCCCCCACCTGGTACAATCCCTTCCTCAACCGCCGCCTTGGTAGCGTTAATCGCATCTTCCAATTTCAACTTACGATCCTTCATCTCTGTTTCTGTAGCAGCTCCGACCTTGAGTACAGCTACTCCCCCAGTGAGTTTCGCTAGACGCTCTTGCAGTTTCTCTTTTTCAAAGGTTGCTTCTGTTTCCTCGATCTGACGATGAATCTGTTCACACCGGGCTTCAATACTACCCTCATTCCCTTCGGCAACGAGGGTAGTATTATCTTTTGTGATCGTTACCCGTCGTGCCTGCCCCAACATCTCCAACGTAGTGTTTTCTAGCGTCAGACCTACATCTTCGCTGATTACCTGGCCTCCGGTTAACACTGCCATATCAGCCAATAGATCGTTGCGGCGATCTCCGAATCCAGGAGACTTGACTGCAGATACATTGATAACCCCCCGCAGCCGATTAAGAACAAGTGTTGCTAGGGCTGCCTTTTCGATGTCTTCTGCAATGATTAAGAAGGGTTTGCCCGTCTGAGAGACTTTCTCCAGAATCGGAAGTAGCTCTTGGGCCAACGTGATCTTTTTATCTGCTAGTAGAATGTAGATATCCTCAAGGATGACCTCCATTCGTTCGGCATCCGTGACAAAGTGGGGTGAGATATAGCCCTTATCAAACTGCATTCCCTCAGTAATTTCGATTTCGGTATGCATCGACTTACCTTCTTTTAAGGTAATTACCCCTTTCTGACCCACTTTGGCCATCGCTTCTGCAATCATTTGACCAACGGTTTCGTCGTTTCCTGCTGCAATGGTTGCTACTTGCGTGATAGCGGTGGAATTTTGCACGGGTAGAGCATGCTCTGCGATCTGACCCAACATAAAATGAGTGGCTTTATCGATACCTCGCCGGATTGAGATCGGATTGGCACCAGCGGTAACATTCCGCAACCCTTCTTTGACCATGGCATGACTTAAAACAATTGCTGTAGTAGTGCCATCTCCTGCAACATCATTAGTTTTGGCTGCAACTTGGCGTAATAATGAAACCCCGGTATTGGCTAGATGGCTTTCTAGTTCAATTCCCTTAGCAATGGTGATGCCATCATTGATAATTTGAGGGACACCAAATTCACTTCCCAGAACGATATTGCGCCCTCTTGGCCCTAATGTCACTGCAACAGCTTTAGCAAGTAGGTTAATTCCTTGCTCTAAGGCATGACGGGCATCAATATCATACAGAATTGACTTAGCCATTATGGCTCACCTCTAATGATTTAACCCTCTAACCAATCACTGCAAGTAGATCTTGCTCCCCGACTAAGACATAGTCTTCATTACCCAGCTTGATATCAGTGCCAGAGAATTTGGAATAAAGGACTTGGTCGCCCTTCTGAATATCCATGGGTATATTGGAACCATCGTCCTGCCGTTTCCCTAGGCCAACGCTGACCACCTCTCCAATTTGAGGTTTTTCACGTGCTATGTCAGGCATCAAAATTCCACCTGCGGTCTTCTCTTCAGCTTTACTCACTTTCAGAAAGACGCGGTCTCCTAGGGGACTGACAGTAGAAACATTGAGAGCCAGAGTGGTCATATCCTAATCCTCTACAAAATTGATCGGTACACTAACTCATTGAGCGAAACGGTATGGTTCAACCCAAGACTATACTTTTGGGTTGAATCTAAACCTTAAAATCACTATCAAGCAAGGGCTATAGAGATTCGGATTGTCAATAAATGCGAGGACCAGTCAGCAAGGTTTCAAAAAAGGTGGGAGGACAAGCTTCCAAGTCTTGAATGGTGAAGTCTTTCTCTGTAAGTGTGCGTTGTCGTGGCTGGCAAAACTTACTGTCAGTGAAAATAATTGGGGATGTCTTTCTAGATTTTCTAACAAAGTCTAGTTCTGCGGTCTCAGCCTTAGCTTTATCTTCAAAAGGCCCATAGAAATTTAGGCAAGGAGGATTGGCAGTGCCAACCTCTAACCACCAGCCAGCACATAAACCATCATTCTTATCAGAAGCTTTTGACGCTCTGGTATTGAAGCTACTTGGGATTATTTTTTTAATCACTTGAATACTCCAGTCAGTGGGGATCTTTTACTCTCAAGATTAAGACTAGAGGTCGAACCTGAGTATTGTGTGAAGATTTCTCAGTTTTGATGCCGTGGTTCAAGTACCAGAAGGCTAATAGAACATCTCTCTTGCAGTTCAAAACTCCATATCCCTTTCTTGTCAATACTCTTCCGGTCTAGCGTAAAACCAAAAGTGTTACTCTTGGTTGAACCATACCCAACGGACCAAATACAGGGCTTCAAAAAATGCATTTCTCAACCGAGCAGAATTCTGAATCGCCTCAACTGGTAGATAGAAGCACACCAGAAAACCAGCCACAATTAGTGAAAGTGGCTTCCATTCCGCTTTCCAAAAATGCATAGTGATACCTCACAGAGTCTATGCAACCTGAATCAAGGCTTGAATTTTGTCTGGCTCTATGACTTTCCCTTGGCTAAGAACTTTGCCACCGATAACGAGAGCTGGCGTTTGCATCACACCATGATTAATAATTTCCATGGTGTCTGTGATATGAGAAAAATCACCATCTAAGCGAAGAGCAGCGAGTGCCTCTTGAGCGTTGGCTTCTAATTGCTTACATTTTTTGCAGCCTTTGCCTAAAATCTCGACTTTGATCTTACCCATGGTCGTAAGCGCCTCCATTGATTTAGATCTCGTTGAACATCTCGTGGCGTTCAACCTCGACTAGCCCTCAGGGATAAGCTAAAAGAAAGACTTGAGGGTTTTGTGAGGAGCCTCAGAATGTAGCTCGTTCTAACGGATTCTGGGGTCTCTTAAAAATCACCTTATCTGCGCCCATTCATGGACATGCCGATGGATAAGGTGAATTCAGCAGATCGTATATTGAGGCAAACCTTTGCTCGGGTGGGATTGGAGGGCTTCAGTACCCATAGCTTAGGCGTACAGCTCTGACCTGGATGCACAACACTGGGATGCCGACGAAACACATTCAGCGGATATCGGGGCATCGAACGCTGGCGGCGTTGTCGGGGTATCTAGAGGTCACCGATGAATAGCTTGAGGGGGCTATAGCGAAGTTGGTGCTTTTTAGCGGAATACTGATAGGGTTGAAGGGCTAGAACATGCGCGCTCACTCTTCAGTTTCGTTTCAAGAGCATAAGAAATCTTGTTAGTGTCCCGATTTATTCGCCACGGTTTTTGAGCCGATCATGCTTGGCATGATCCCTACGAAAAACGAGGAAGAGAATTGCTAAACAGCTCTCTTCATTAGGGAAAGCACCAATTTCATCCGCCTTGGTTCGGAATTCCCGGAACAACCGCTCGAGTGCATTTGAGGTTCGAATGAGTGAGTGAAGAGATGCATCAAAATCATAGAAGTTCAAAGTCAGGGCACAATCGTTGATAAAGGTTCTGACGGCGTCAGGTTCGATGTCTGTCCACTTTTTCTCAAACACCAGAAATGAAATAACTGCCCCTTCCCAGGTGGGCGCTTTATAGATGGCGTAGGCATCATGTTGAATTTGTGCATACCGCTGTTTCTTAGCTTCAGGCAGTGAAAGCTCTTGTCCTTGCGCATCCAGGTACGACAATTGCCCATAGCCTAAATGCCGCAGCATGGCTCGAACCTTGTGGGTAATGCAGCGTTGATGTTGTGCGAGGGGAAACAGAGCACGAATCACCTTAGGCAACCCAGTCGTACCATCACTCACAATCAATTTCACCGAATAGGGTTGCAATCCCCGTTGCCACAGATGCGCAAAGAATAGTGACCAAGCTGCCTCCGATTCTTGCGTCGCCATTTCATAATGAAGCACCGTTTGGGTGCCATCGGGCCACACTGCCATAGCGACTAGAATGACTCGGTCTTCCGCATGGCGTAGTTTCCGGATATGCCCAGCTTGATCTTCCCAAAAGTCTTCTGAGGAACACTGAACACTAGCCCAAACACCATCGACAATCAGAATAGGAGGGGTTTCCTCAAGACGAGTCTGACGGCTTTGGAACATTTGCTTCTGAGCTTTTAGCGTAATTCGGTTAATGGCATTAACGGATAAGACTGCTCCTAGAATCTCATAGAGAGCTTCTTGCAGATCCCGAAGCGATAAACCCATGACGTACAAGCCGAGGCAAAAATCGAGGAGACTGCCAAGGGCACGTTGGTAACGTTCTAAAATCTGCCACTCTCGGTCTGCGTTCCCTTTACGTAGTTTAGGGACAGACAGTTGAGGAATCCTACCATACTGCGTATCTAGAACCCGTTGATAATAACCTGAGCGCCGAGGTCGAGTCCCTTGAAGTTGGGATAGATAGGCTTGAACTTCTTCGTCTAGTGCTGCCTCTATTATTTTCTGGGTGACTTGGCTTGCTTCCAGGCGTAGGGTTGCTTCCAGGGCTTCGTTAATAGAGGCATAGGAGCTTTGGGATTGGATGCGGATAATCTGTTGTTCGCGCTGGGCAATGTTCATCAAGAAATGCTCTGAAGTCACTATTAATACAGCATTTCAGGAATTTCAACTCATGGCGAATAAATCGGGACACTACGAGAAATCTCATCAACTATAGTTTGGATCAAAGGAAGGAATACTCATGGGATATGAGCGCATTTTTGTTGCAATGGATGCTTCGTCCTTACAGTTTATTGTGTATGAGCGGGCATTAGAAACGGCTAAGCTCCATCAGGCTGAGTTGATGTTCCTACACTGCATAGAAGTAGAGGTTAATCCTTCAGGCACCTCAGCAGCTCCGATAGTAGGGATACCCGTTGGCGCTAGTGTACTTTCCCCATCTGCGGATGATTTTCAAATTACGAAGCAAACTTGGAGCGCTCGACTTGCAGAAACAAAACTATGGTTGCAAGAGTATTGCCGAAAAGCAGAACAACAGGGAGTGAAGGCAACCTTTGAGGCCATAATGGGAACCCCAGAGAATCAAGTTTGCAATCTTGCTCAGATATGGCAGGCTGATCTAATTATTGTGGGGCGTCATGGTCGCACAGGGTTAACGGAATTTTTCCTGGGAAGTGTTAGCAATTATGTAGTTCACCATGCCCATTGTTCAGTGTTAGTGGTTCAAGGGAAAGGTGTCGTTTCAAGCAAGTCTATTTGATTGGGCTGTTGGCAGTTGCACTAAACTGTGCGGTGAATCCTCGTACCAGGATACCCGGAAGGCTGTGAGCATTACTGCGATGATAGGCGCAAAGCTGACCTTTGAGAATCTTCGGCTGTCCGATCTTGAAGCTAACTAGCCTGATCGGGCACGTACTGATACTCTGGTAGAATCTTCTCAATCTCAGCCCTCAGTTGTGCATCTAGTTCTGCGTACTGTCTAGCTTCGATTTTTATCTGTGCCGCTTGCTGTCGAGCTTGAATCCTTGTTGTTGCAGCTATAGCCCGCATCTTTTTAGCATCGCTGTTGGAGTGGTTTAAAGTCTCTTCAGTATTTCGGGAGAGGTCAATCGAGTATTTTTCTTGATCGGCCATAGAGATATGGAATGGATGAGTAAAGATGGTCTAGTGAATGCTACTTAGGTATTTATGTACTGCTTTATCAAAGTTTCCCACGGCATTATTCGGTTTCTTTCAAAGCATCGCTAAGGAAGAAATGCAGGAACATTGAAAAGTAGAGAGACTGCCAAATCAAGAACCAAATTAAGGTGTAGCCTTCCATAGTTGCCTCCGAAGTGGGTTTGCTAACGCCATAAATGTATGGCTTCTAGCCTTCATTGTGCTTGATGTCAGCGATACTGCAATCACTTTGCTTGCTGCCAATACTTCAATTCTAAATAGATTTTTATAAACTTTCAATCAATTTATAATTGATTTTCATCTATGTATTATCTAGATGCTCAATTTTGACTTGGGCTGAATGAGTTATGACAACGATTTGATAACATTCTGGGGGCAAGGCTAAAACTCCCTTCAAGAGAAGAAAAACGCTTGCTGCTTGGCATGTCCTGGCTCCTGTATTGAGGAAAAAAACATCTGATTATCGCAATAAGTCAGGCCAGAACATGCAAGAGCCTAGCGCACGTCAGATCGGCAATGTCGCCATCCCAAAGCCGTGCCTTTGCTCCGCTCCCTGCCTTTACTTAGGGATGCTGCATTATTGAGAAGATTCAACCAGGCTTTGAGCTAATCGCTTTAGCAGCTCAGCATCTTGATTCTGAGGGTCAAGTTCTGTCGCTTTGGTTGCTGATTCCAAAGCCGCCTGATAATCCTTGAGCATTAACTGGCTTTTGGTGAGTTTGGTATATGCTTCAGCATTTTGAGGCTGAAGAACTGTAACTTGACTAAAATCCTCATTAGCTTCCTGAAATTTCTTGTCACCCATAAGGAGAACTCCCCGAAGTGTATAGGCTTCAGCTAGAGATGGGTCTACCCGGATCGCTTGATTAATTGCCTTCATTGCCCCCTCAAGATCTTTCAGCTCAAGGCTAGAAACCGCTGCGTTGTAGTGTGGATTCTTTACTGGGCTAGATGCTTCTTGAGCAAAAAGGGGTAAAAGACTACAGCAAGCAAGGCTTAGACAGAAAGCAGCTATCCCCGAAGTGAAATAAGTCCCTACTAGTTTTCGACGCATTCTCTGGTCCCTTTTGGCATTTGCGCCCTTTATTCTACTCTCAGCCTAGCCTGGTTGCACTGCCTGGAATTCCATCTCTTGCACCCACACATAGCTGAAGTCTTCAAACTCTTCCCCTGGTGTAATCAGAGTGGTCGATCCCTCTTGACTATTGATGAACTCTTTTCGCCATAACTCCCAAGCATAGATGGATGGCAACTCTATATCGGCGCAGTACTCAAACCAACACTCTCTTTGAAATCGAGAGATTTCGCAGTAAACCCGACTCTTTTGGATCTCAACTAACCCAAAATCAATCATTTCCTGAATTAGCGAAGGGTTTTTGGCTCGTGGTTCTCCATCGCCCATTACTGGAGATTCAAACGATAACTGAAGTGTTTCACCTGGATTTTCTTTTGCCAGTCGCAGGATTTCCAATTGTACCTGGGTTAGAGAGGGGATATGAACCATGCATTGTCCTCGTTTTGTTGAAATACTAGCGCCAATGTTGCCATCACAAAGCCCTGCCTTTGCTCCGCTCCCTGCCTTTACTTGGGGATGCTGCATTGTCAGAGTTTTGCGGGATGGGTACGATTTTTGGGGATGGATAGATGATTCGATCAACTGATCCTAACTAGCCTGATCAGGCACGTACCGATGCTCTAGCGGAATCCTCTCAATCGCAGCCCTCTGCTGTGCCGCTCGTTCCGCTTTCTGTCGAGCCGCAATCCTGGCCTTAGCAGCTTTAGCCCGCATCTTTTTGGCATCGCTGTTGTAGTTGTCGAGAATTTCCTCAGTATTTCGAGAGGGGGGTATGGAGTATTGTTCTTGCTCTGACATGGATGGGTGGAATGGGTAAAGTTGGTTAGTGCATTATGCTAACAATGTAGTCTGACCAGGGCCAAGATCGGGAATCCCTAAACAGTTTTGCCAAACACGACTTATTGTGAGTCTTTGGATGGATTGGCAAGCTATCTAATTTTCATAATCAACATACAGAAGCAAGGTACTAAAAGAGGTGTATTATCTGGCAATGTCGTATTGCTAGTGTACGAAATATTACCCATGTCCTTAATCTTATACTGGTCCTCTGGGAAGAAGGTTCGTATCTCTTCAGGTGTAATATCTGCTGGGACTATTCCTTGCTTAAAAATCTGTGCAAGTTGAGGTGGAGGAGCACCGAGCTGAGCAGTCAACTTTTGAAATAGCTGTTTGGCTTGAGAACTCAGCTCCATCAAGAAAAGTTTACCTTGCGTTCCCATCAATGTTTGTAGTGAGTGGATGATAGAAGGCCGATCCGCAGGCTGAATTTGATGGAGCAGACCTCGCATATAAACATTGGCATCACCCAAAGTAGTATGGAGAGCTTGAGCTGCGTCTATGGAGGTAGCATCTAGCACTTGGAATTGAGGCTGACCATCCTGAGCACGGGTTCGGGCCTGTGCAATTGCAGTACTTGATATATCCACACCTATTACATGTGAAAAATGCTGAGCGAGTAATAGCGTTTGGGTTCCATTTCCACAGCCGAAGTCTACCAAAGGTAAATCAACGCCAAACGCTACCTTCAACTCAGGTAATAAGGCCGCTAATTCCTTGTTAGTCGGTACATCCCAAAAGGCAGGTTCACCACTATCAAATAATTGAGTCCAATAATTCTCCCAGTTTGTTTGATAGGTGCTGGCCATAGTTTTTCCTAGGAAGAATATCTACATCACTATTCAGGTGATTCAGCTTATTTAGTTGAGTATTGCTATTTGAATCTCTGTCTGATGGACCCACTTTGCTACCTAAAGGTATATTGGCCTTCATAGGATATTAAGCCCCACTCTGACTGGGTTGTCGGGTTTTGTAACTACCTTTATTTTACCACGGTAAATAAATACACCCGAGTAGCTTATTTCACCCTGGCCTGAAGTCACAGGGCTACCAAGCTACCGTATTCTTTCCCGTGTGTAGGATTGGTGCGAGTTTCAGGACTTGGTATCAGTTGCACGATGACCTCCTGTCGGTCTTTGACCATCGCAAAGCTAATCCCTAACCTCCCAACCTGGATAAACTAATCTCTCATCCGTTAAATTTCAAAATCCATACAGAATTTATATTACCTAAGTATTACAAAAACCGTAGAGAATCTGAAAATTTAGGTATGAGTTCCATCGACTAATTTTAGATGCAATTAAATTTCACACGCCAGTCCCGATCATAGGTTGCTCGGTTGAACTGCTCGAACACGAATCTCTCGGATCCAAACCTTTGTGAATTGCCCTAACCCTTTCCCTGGATTCATAAGCTGTTCAACTCCCTCACCGAGTTGGGCAATGAATCCTTGCCGCCATTGGTCCCAATCAACTTGAGTGGGGTAATCCAGATCTTCACAATATTCTGACCAGTTCAATTGCTGAAATTCTGAAGCAAGCATAGAAGCTTCTATCTCTCTGACCTGGATAAGGTGGTTATCAATCAGCTCTTGAATGAGTGAGGGATGCACGATGGGCGGCTTGTTATTATCATCAACAATCGGAAACTCATAAAAAAGCTGTAATTCCTCTACAGAATCTTTTTTGGTTAATCTTAGGAGTTCTAGCTGTTCGTGAGTCAGAGATGGAATATGAATCATGATTGACCTCAGCCGTCCAGTCCAAGTCTAGTCAATTGAGGCTAAGCCTGGCTTTGCTTCTAGATAGGGTCTGCACTACTGCCTATCTTTTCCCAAGCCACCAGTTGATTGCTCCAGGACTTCTCTTCGTCATAGGTGGCGATATACCCTCTTCTGAAGTCGGCGATTTCCAGATGATCAATCACCAGAGCAAGCCATTCATTATCGGTATCATCTCCAATTCCGATAAATTCCAAGTTCAACCTGTGGGGATGAAAATAGAGAAAAAGGTTGTATTTGGTCAAATGTTTGCAAGCAATAGGAATCTCAATCGTTTGTCCTGGGAAGAAATCTCGGTCAATAATGCTTATCTCAACAACATCGCCAACCTTGAGTTGTTGCGATAGAGCGTCTAGAGCTTCATCCATAGGAATGGCCTCATTGGGTGAGTGAGGTGCTATCTTCCTCTGATCTTAAGCGCTGTAAGTCAAATGAGACGGATATTTTGAACTATAACTTTACAGCTACTGTTGGGCTTTGCTTTTAGCCACTATCTCAGCGTCAGGAAATTTTTGGAGAACGGGTCTTCTGGCTTTACCCTGGCAAATCCAACCAAGCAACAAATCGCTCTCGTATCGCGGATGATTCTTGCCTGGATCAACCATGACACGAATCGGTTTGCGATAGTAGCGGATGATAATTTCATCTTGTTCCATTGCTCATGATTGCCCGCCATCCTGGGGAGAGCAAAAGATGCAGGTTGTACACCGGCTTGAATTAGGTTCGAGGAATTAACTGTTCACGATTCATAGCTGGATTATAGATTTTCAGAAGAGATAGAGTTCAATTGCGCTTGTCCGTTGTCCTTGAGTTGGAAGAAGTAAGCGACTGCTTCAATAAACGGGAAAATCCAAACAGGGCGAGGGCAAAATTACTACCATATAAAAAGAACCACATTCCCACTACGATGAAAAGCTTAGTGTGAGGGTTAGTTGAAGAGTAATCCCAAACCACTAGCCTAAAAATCCCCCCCCACCCATACAGTTATAAGCAAGAAAAGCTCCCAGAAAGACAGGTAATACTGAACCCTTAC
The DNA here is from genome assembly GCF_021497025.1 of Acaryochloris sp. 'Moss Beach'. Taxonomy (NCBI): domain Bacteria; kingdom Bacillati; phylum Cyanobacteriota; class Cyanophyceae; order Acaryochloridales; family Acaryochloridaceae; genus Acaryochloris; species Acaryochloris sp. 'Moss Beach'. The sequence continues at coordinate 45,589 of NZ_CP071719.1, read as the reverse complement.
CATACGCTCATTATTTCGCTGAAACGTGATGGTACCAGACGAAATCATATTCAGCCGATTCGATTTACTAACCCATCGAAAGAATCCACCGTTAAATTTGACTTGATTATCTGTGTATCGAATATTTTGGGCTCGTTCTGCCCTCAATGCTCGAAGAATAGCCAGCAAAATTTCTCCATCAGATTTGTAAGGAAGCTCCAGATCAAAACTACCGTTCCAGTTAAATGGCAACATAACACCGTTTTTGTGGTGGCCTTGCTTTTTCCATAGATCCAACGTTAGCTGTAAGCGTAAATATCACATATTAGAAAGCTAATTCTCAAGCAGCTTTTTCTTCTTCAGGGAGAACTAAATCAAGCCACTTATCGCTCCATTCATTACTGATCATACTGGCTCTAATTTGTAAGACATTATGAGCACCAACCCGAGTCCATTGCATCTTCTGCTTCTTTTTGTGCCGAGCATTAATGATGGTGTCAATATGAGTTTCTGCAACTTGGTTGGTATAAGCTAACCCTGCTTTCTCTCGATCGTCATAATTGACAAGATAATCACGATTATTCTTCAAGTAGTCGTGTAAGCTTTTGAGCTTTGTTTGCTTCTTCTCATCTGAGATATTATCTCGAAGTAGGGCAATCTTCTGCAGAGCATTATCTACTTTTTCATGCCATAAACTCCACTTTGCACTATCAAGGGAATCTGTGAAGGTGTCCCCCAGTGCATTGCTGACATTCTGGAATTTCTTGCCAATGTGAAACCAGTCCAAAATGAGGTCTAAGGTTTTGCAATGGGGTTCAAGGGCTAAAATAACGGACCAACAGTTGTGTGCTCCATCGGCCAAAGCGGTAATCTTTGTCTCTTGGGTCATCCCTTGTTTGAGGGCTGCATGATGCAGATAGGTCTTGATGGTTTGCAACTCATCCTCTAAAGCGGAAACAACACAGGTCTTTTCAGTAATTTGGCGATGATGTTTATCGACTACTTCAATCGCACTGGGACGATAGACAATGCCAGATAGGGCTTCAAAACTGCGTTTGTCTTTATCTTTAGTTGAGATATGCCCGCCATCGACTTGAGCAATGAGTTCTGCTGCAGGGGTGGGTAACTCTTCTAAGTTAGGAGGGGTAGTGTTCACTTGAGATAAGCGCTCACCGACTTGATTGGTTACGTTTTTGATTTGGACATGGTTATTCACACTCCGGCGTTGAGTGTTCAGGCGTTCCATATTATCCTGGGCTTCTCGATAGCTATGCAGGGCACCATTCTCACACTGCAGTTTCACTAAGTCAGGGTGAGTATCCGTGCCAAAGACACTGATCGTTGTTGGCGTACTTTGCCACCGACACTCTGGATTCTTACACCGATGCTTTTGAATACGGAGCTTATGGTCGCTGAAGACGGCATGGAATGTAGATGATATGAAACCAAGCTTTCCGAGTTTCTCACCACATTTAGTACACTGCTTTAGACCGATGTCGATGAGGGTGGATTGTTCAGCTAACAGTGCACTTTGAACTTTGGAAAGTAGAGAGATTTGTTCTTCATGGCGCAATCCAAGATCTAGAATAGACTTTGGTTGTTTAATGGCATAGATTTTTAGAGTGTCTCGTTTAACGACTTCCTGACTGGTGATAGAGACTTTCTCTACAATGACTCTAAATTCGTAATCCATCTACCACCGTTGCTCTCTAACCTCTACAAGAATTAGAGTATCACGGAAAACTATAGTAATACGTGATGTTTACGCTTACGATTACCCTCGTCTTTTGATATGGATTTGAAAGGAGCTGCAGATCTGTATACGTCGATGATGCAAACTCCTATTATTGCTATTCCAGATGAGGGCTTCTCTAACCATAATATGTCAGGGATTATTTTGATTGGTGAAACATCATCTGGGGAAAAACGTGCATTTATTAGTGCTATTAGTTCTCAGATTGCGGACGAGCATGCACCCTACTACGAAGCAATTTTTTAGGCTAGAGGAGGATGGTCAATCGGTTCAGTATTTAGAAGGCCAGCGTTTTTTTCTTTTGATACAGATATTAATGAAAGAGTGTTAAATCTTTTCATAATCATATTTCTGATAGTTATCTTTGGAGGTGTGCCAACCGTTATTGTCATCATTATCGATGATGTTTTGAGTCAACGTAAACAAAGTTATTTATAAAGTGAGAAAAAACATCATAAAATTTATGTTGCGTCATGAATATGGGAAAAACCGTGGGGGGCTGGAGATAAGTACTCTAAAAAATTACAATGCTTGAACACACGGTATCTATCGATCTTGGATACTCAGTACTTACCCTTTCAGTTTTGAGCTTTCAAACCAAGCTGTTGTACATCAATTCCGACTTGAGAAGCTGACTGTAGAAATAGACTAATCTGCATGCCTAAGTTGATGCCGACCTTACCACTCTCCTGATTCCCTGCAGCCCGTCCATGAATACCAATGACTTGACCCTCTGTATTCAAGATCGGTCCTCCGCTCATGCCCGGTGCAGTGCTATTGCCATAGAGGAGACCATATCCTTCTGCATCTCCCGTTTGCAAACCCACAATGTCACCTTTGGTGACTAAATGGGTAGGTTGTGTAATCGCTTGTTCTGGAATAGGCCACCCTGAGACATAGATATTCATACCCTGTTTAGCTTGCTCAGAATTTCCTAACGTCGCAACTGGATAATCCTGCTTACTTGTGAATTCCACCATAGCTAAGTCGATTTTAGGTAATCGTTTGATTTTTTGAGACGCAACGGCATGTTTCCGACCATCGAGTGTGACAATTTCATACTCATCAGAGGTGGCCACCACATGTTTGGCCGTTAGCACATAGTAAATATTATTGGATTGAGCAATGATCACCCCAGAGCCAGGATTTTGTCCGTCAATCAGAACTGTGACCTGCCTCGCAATTTCGTAAGGATCTACTGGTGGAGTAGAGGGTGTAGGTGCTGGAGGAGGAGAAACACGAGCGGTGTTTTGTGGGGAGGGTGAAGCCTTACTAGTGTTCTGAGTGGCACTCTGACCAGTCGTTGCTGGCGGTTTTTGACCTTGGGTTGCTGTTGGGGATGTTGAAAAGAAACGACTACCAATTCTTCTCAACTCATCAATTCGTTTTGATTGGTTAGATTCTGCTGGTCGAGTAGGAGAAATAGGAGCATTACTTTGGGAATTTGAAGCCTTACTAGTGCTCTGAGTGGCGCTCTGACCAGTCGTTGCTGGCGGTTTTTGACCTTGGGCTGCTGTTGGGGATTGTTGGGAATATCGAATACCAATGCCTTTGGCAGTACTTCGTCCCCAAGACATTGCATTTGCACTCTCACGATTGACATCATTGAGAATGACGGCATCTGCTCCACACTTACATCCTGCTTTTTTCAGGCGCTTAGTGGCCTCTTCGGGCGATTTATTGCTAAAGAGAGTCTTACCTGTAGAGACATTCAGGATGCAAAGTTTTTCGAAAGGGCGCTGAACATCTGTTTCAGCTGAGTAGAGTTCTATTGGGCATTTTTCGGATTTGGCAGGGGCAACTGTATTCCCCAATCGTATGCAGTTTTTGTCTTTACATCCTTCTTTCACTTCGGCGACTAGGAGAATATTAGTTTTACTGTCAGTTATTGTAGAGCTGCTTTGATCACTACAATCACGAACAGCAGGAGTAGATAGAGATGCTGAGAGCACTGTGGCAAACAATAGATACATTGATTTTTCCGACTAATAACCGTCCCATCACAACTGCTACCCGTTGAGGTTAGAGCCATATAAGTTGTACTTAAACTCACAGACGTCGAGAATATCATACCCCCCAGATGAAATCGTCAGGGCTGATTGTCCATCATAGAGGAGATGGTTGGAGTGTACTTGGATGGGGAGAGTGTGGTTCGGATCTGGGGGTGATTGGTTGGGTGTAGAACTTGCCTGTATATTGGGATTGGTCTGTAGTATCAGCATGCCATTGAAAGGTAAAGCCAAGAAAACCTCTAAATTAGAGAGTCTTCCATTTTCAACTGTTTATAAGACTAGTTCTTCAAGACCCAGGTCTAACCCCTGGAGGGGGTGATATTTTGCCTGAATTATAGTCAGACCAAACTTTTCCCAGCAATTTCCGCCTTTTAGGGGCTGCATTCATATATGCCTTCATGTTAGTCTGCAACAATTTTTTCATGAGGGGGTGTTTGGCTAGATTAACTAATTCTGCCAATTCATCTGCTGAAAAATCAGATTTTAGTTGTGAAATGTATTGGTCTTCAATGTATTTCCATCCTGCTTCTTCTTTCACAACATCTTGCAACCATTCCCTCCACCGATCAGTACCTTTTGACGCTGGAATTGCCATGTCAATGCTGTTATTGAGATATACATCATATTGTTGTGCTATTTCTAATTCAATAAGAACTTCTCTAACCAATTTTTCCTTAGATTGAGCAGTAGCTGATGGTTCTAGGCGAGTTGGCTTTAAGGTTTCCTTCTGGGCATTCGCTGAACATGCAGCGATAAAGATACAGGCAACTAGTAGAAACCTGAGAGTATGCAACCTAGTTTTAAACATCTCGACTCCACAAATGTGTATATCTGAGAGACTACAGTAAAATTTGGTATTACTATTACTGAAGAAGATAAAATGCAAAGTATTCAGAAATGACAGACAGTTACGGATGGAACAGGACAATTTTGATTGACGAGCAGATTCTGTTCAAGTTGGAGTCGTTCTAAATTGACCAAATTCGATAAGACTGAGACATCAGAGATACGGTTGGTATTGAGATCCAGCCATGTCAAGCTAGTGAGCTTAGCTAAAGGTGTCACCTCATTAATACGATTGTGACGGAGGTAGAGCATTTCTAAATTTTTAAGGCTGGAAATATGAGTCACATCCTCAATTTCATTGAAGCCAGCATAAAGCTCTTTCAAATTAGTCAAACCAGCTAATGGTAATACATCCGTGATTTGGTTCTCATCAAGAGCAAGTTTAATAAGGTTAGTTAAAGCAGCTAGTGGAGCCACATCTACAATTTGATTGCCGCTAAGAACAAGTACAGTCAGTCTCCTTAAATTAGCAAGTGGAGTCACATCTACAATTTGATTGCCAATTAGGTTGAGCGCTTCCAGATCCTTTAGGTTAGCTAATGACGACACATCTGTAATTTGATTACCATAAAGCATAAGTACTTGTAGATTATTCAGCTTGGTTAAAGCAGTGATGTCTACGATTTGATTGTTCTGGAGTTCTAATTGTATTAGCTGCTTAAGATTAGCTAATGGGGCTACATTAGCGATTTGATTGTAGCTAAGGTCTAGCTCAGTCAGTCTAGTGAGACTTGCCAATGGAGCTACGTCTACGATCTGAGCTAACCTGAGATCCAGTTCTGTTTTATGGACGAGCTTTTCTTGAGCAAAAATGCAGTCTTGGGATTTGGTCTTTTTGAGTAGAATATAAACTGTATGCTGAGTTTGAGGGGCCAGTTTCTCCTTGTTGATGCACCAATCAGCAAAGTTCTCAAAAACAGGTGATGGTTTCAGATTCTGAGCATTAATAGGTTGACTTCCTGTACTTAGAGATAAGAATGATAGTAGACTTGCAAAGATTAATTTCTTCACGGTCTTTCCCTTAAAACGTTTAGGCTAGATCTAGCCTAAACTTAAAAATCTTCTGACTGTAAGCACTTTACGAATAAGAACCAGAAGCAGGGTTTAGTGGATACCATTGAGCAGCAGTCTCAAGCACTCACCCAGGCTCGATATGAGCAGGTAGAGGCTCGGATGCGGATGGAGATTATGGTGATGTCGGAGGTGGATCAGCGGCTTGAAGATATCAAGGTGAAGGTGTTGGAATATCGCTATCAGATTTATCGACATTTCCGGAATGAGATCTGTGAGGGGAATGATGATGGAATCTGAGGTTATTTTGGTTAGTGTCCCGATTTATTCGCCATGGTTTTTGAAGCGATCGTGCTTGGCATGATCCCTGCGTAAGACAAGAAAGAAAATCGCTAAACAGCTCTCTTCATTAGGGAACGCACCAATGTCATCGGCCTTGGTTCGAAATTCCCGGAACAGCCGTTCAATTGCGTTAGAGGTTCGAATGAGTGAGTGAAGGGATTCATCGAAATGATAGAAGCTCAAGGTCAGGGCAGCATCGTTGATAAAAGTTCTAACGGCGTCAGGTTCTAAGTCTGTCCACTTTCGTTCGAACACCAGAAATGAAATAACTGCCCCTTCCCAGGTGGGCGCTTTATAGATGGCGTAGGCATCATGTTGAATTTGTGCATACCGCTGTTTCTTAGCTTCAGGCAGTGAAAGCTCTTGTCCTTGCGCATCCAGGTACGACAATTGCCCATAGCCTAAATGCCGCAGCATGGCTCGAACCTTGTGAGTGATGCAGCACTGGTGTTTTGCGAGGGGGAACAGAGCGCGAATGACCTTAGGTAAGCCAGTCGTACCATCACTGACAATCAATTTCACCGAATAGGGTTGCAATCCCCGTTGCCACAGATGCGCAAAGAACAGTGACCAAGCTGCCTCCGATTCTTGCGTCGCCATTTCATAATGAAGCACCGTTTGGGTGCCATCGGGCCACACTGCCATAGCGACTAGAATGACTCGGTCTTCCGCATGACGTAGTTTCCGGATATGCCCAGCTTGGTCTTCCCAAAAGTCTTCTGAGGAACACTGAACACTAGCCCAAACACCATCGACAATCAGAATAGGAGGGGTTTCCTCATACCAAGCTGTGCCTGAAGATGTAACTCTCAAACTCGTGAAACCCAATACTGAGTTGGCTTAGCAAATAATCAAAATTACACTCTTAGGTGCTAATTGGTATCAAGACGAGTCTGACGGCTTTGAAACATTTGCTTCTGAGCTTTTAGCGTAATTCGGTTAATGGCATTAACGGATAAGACTGCTCCTAGAATCTCATAGAGAGCTTCTTGCAAGTCCCGAAGCGATAAACCCATGACATACAGGCCCAGGCAAAAATCGAGGAGACTGCCAAGGGCACGTTGGTAACGTTCTAAAATCTGCCACTCTCGGTCTGCATTCCCTTTCCGTAGCTTAGGGACAGACAGCTGAGCAATACGGCCGTATTGAGTATCGAGGACCCGTTGATAGTAGCCTGAACGTCGAGGTCGATCCCCTTGAACCTCTGATAGATAGGCTTGAACTTCTTCGTCTAGTGCTGCCTCTATTATTTTCTGAGTGACTTGGCTTGCTTCCAGGGCTTCGTTAATAGAGGCATAGGAGCTTTGGGACTGGATGCGGATAATCTGTTGTTCGCGCTGGGCAATGTTCATCAAGAAATGCTCTGAAGTCACTATTAATACAGCATTTCAGGAATTTCAACTCATGGCGAATAAATCGGGACACTACGGGAGAATTCTATAGTCAATCTCTTCGGATAAGTCAGGGGTTGATTGAGTGATTTGCAACTAAAACTAGTTGCAGTTATTTATAAGATCCGAGATAATATAACCAGTTCTGGTCTTTGATATGACTCGTAAAGAGAAGCTGATTAAACGCTTTCTTACCCGCCCCAAAGACTTTACCTGGGACGAGTTAGTTGTGTTGCTTGCCTTTTTTCAATTTTCTGAAGTATCGACGGGTAAAACGGGGGGTTCTAGAAGACGTTTCATCAATGAAGAGGGTCTTGTGATCAGCCTTCATAAACCCCATCCACGAAAGATATTAAAGAAATATCAGATTGAACAAGTCATGGACATTCTTGAACAGGAGGGGCTGCTATGAAAAATATGATGGAATACCAAGGCTACTTTGGCTCCGTTAATTTCAGTGATGAGGATGAAGTATTCTTTGGAAAGGTTGAGTTCATTCGCAGCCTAATTAGCTATGAGGGCACTGACGTTCAATCTCTAAAATCAGCTTTTCATGAAGCCGTTGATGAATATCATTCTGATTGTGCTGAAAACGAAATTGAGCCTGAACGTCCCTTTAAGGGAAGCTTCAATATTAGACCTGGAACTCAACTTCATAGACGGGCTGCGATCGCTGCTCAGCAACGAGGGATTAATCTTAATACACTAGTAACTGAAGCGTTGGAGAATTATCTACAACCATTAAAATAGCAGACTGAATTACTTCAAATATTTCTCTTCTCATTAACTGAATGTCGTCTATGAAAATATACGGGAGGGGATTGACAACTAAACTAATAGTCTCGTTTTGGTTGCAATATTTACCAATGCAAGTACAATTAGCTGAGTTGAACCACATCGTTGTGGTTCATAGACAGAAAACTTTCAAATTTAGTAATCTAGTTGAGTTCTAAACTTAGTTTATCGAGATTCAGATGGTAAAAATACTTGCTTTCTTTAACCATGCAGGAGGGGTGGGAAAAACTACCTTAGTGCAACAGGTTGGTTATCATCTTTCTCAATGCAAGAGAAGAGTGCGTGGTAAGCGAAGTCGGAAAAAAGGCGATTACAATCGAATATTGCTTGTTGATATGGACCCTCAAGCATCTTTAACAACATTTATGGGGATTGAACCATACGATCAAGAGAAAACCATTTACAATGCTATTCTAAAAGACGAAGAAGTTCCTATCCTAACTGCTTTGTATGCAAGTAAAGGTATTAAGGATAGTAATGGGTTAGATTTGGTAGCATCTAATTTGGGTTTGGCGATAGCTGAGCAAGAACTAATGACAGCTGTCATGAAGGATTTTAGACTTCGGGATGCATTAGATCCTATTAAGGAAGACTATGATTTTATATTGATTGATTGTCCACCCAGTCTTGGCAATCTAAGTTATATCTCTCTTGTCGCTGCAACTCATTTACTTGTACCTATTCAATCTCAGTACAAAGCATTTAAAGGTGTTCAGCCTCTATTTGACACAGTTAGATTGGTTGCTGCCCGTCCAAATAAGTCACTCAAAATTGCTGGTTTTATTCCTACGATGTATGACCAAAGAAATTCTCATGACGAGAGAACTTTAGCGGCAATTCAACAACAACTGACACCAGTAGCCAAAGTTTATTCTCCGATCCCAAGAACTACTACATTTGCTGATGCATCTGAAGAAAATCTCCCACTTGCCTTGTTTGATAACAAGCATCCTGCATTGAAGCCCATCAAAGTACTTGCAGAACAGTTGGAGAGTTTAGCAGTATGACTAGTAAACGTGATAAAGCATATGGTGCAACTATTGACTTAAGCCGTTTGTATGGTAATTCAGTAACAGCACTTGAAATCGGTGAAGATCAGGAAAGCGAAAAGATAGTAGTCATACCAATAGATAAGATCAAACGTACGTCAGATCAAGTAAGAAGATACTTTGATCCTATGAAAATGAATCAATTGGTGTCTTCCGTGCGAATTGATGGAATACTTGAAAACCTTATTGTTTCATCAGTCAAAGATGGGAAATTTCAACTTATTTCCGGAGAACGTAGACTTCGAGCTGCAAAAGAAGTTGGGTTAACAGAAGTTCCAGTAAAGATTCTAAACCTTGATGAGTTTGATGCATTTAGAATTAGCCTAATCGAAAATCTTCAGAGAGAAGATTTAAATCCGGTAGAAGAGACAGATGGAATTATCAAGCTACTAGCAGGAGAACTGCAACTAAGTGAGGATGAAGTTGTTTCACTCCTTTATCAAATGCAGAATAGCCTTACTCGACAAGTTGTGAACCACAACGTTGTGGTTCAGGAGAATCAAGAGACTGTAGAAAAAATTTTCAACTACTTAGGACGATTGAATTGGCAATCTTTTGTTAAGCATCGCTTGCCATTAAGGAAACTTCCGGAAAATATCTTGGAATCTTTGCGCCAAGGGAAGTTGGCATATACAAAAGCGCAAGTAATTGCTCGGATAAAAGATCAAGACTTTCTAGAAGAGATATTAAATGTAGCTATTAAGGAAGGGTTATCACTAAGTGAGATAAAGGCAAGAATCACAGAGTTTGTTCAGAAGGAGACTTCTGGTAAGAATGATATTGACTCTGAATTGAAGGAGAAAACTGCTCATTGCCTCAAAGTATTGAAAAAGTCAAAGGCACTAAATTCACCTGCGAAGCAGAAGAAGTTAAGAAAAATACTGGAGCAGCTAGAAAAACTATTAGAGTCAAAGTAGTTATTCTTGAGTATTTCTCAGCTTCAAGCACAGTGTTGTTATACCGCTAGTGGTAAGACTGCCTTTGTTAGCTATCAAATAAATAAAATTCCCATAGTTTGTATTCAAACTATGGGAATTTAGCCTTCACATTTTCCTCAAACTCTTCACCTAGGCTTTGCTTGATCAGAACAACATACTGATTGATGTATCTGATGTCTTTGCATGGCAGTCTAGGAGTATCTACTCATGGAGAATAGTACCTATACGACCCTTGATGGTAATGAAGCTGCCGCACGGATAGCCTTCATTCTGAATGAGTTGATTGCAATTTATCCCATAACTCCAGCATCACCGATGGCTGAGTGGGCTGATACATGGACAGAAGCTAATCGAAAAAATTTATGGGGCGTTATTCCACTTGTCATTGAAATGCAAAGTGAAGGAGGTGTTGCAGGGGCAGTCCATGGAGCCCTGCAAATGGGAGCTTTGACAACTACTTTTACTGCGTCTCAGGGGTTGCTGTTAATGATTCCCAACCTGTTTAAGATTGCGGGAGAACTAACCTCTACGGTATTTCATATTGCTGCCCGCTCTGTTGCGGCCCAAGCCTTGTCAATTTTTGGAGACCACAGTGATGTCATGGCTGCCAGGGGGGACGGGCTTCGCAATGTTAAGTGCTTCATCCGTTCAAGAAGCTCAGGACTTTGCTGCGATCGCAACTGCTGCAACCCTAGAATCCCGAATTCCCTTCCTTCATTTTTTTGATGGTTTCCGAACTTCCCATGAGATCCAGAAAGTAGAACTACTGTCCATTGCTACCCTCAGGGAATTAATCCAGGATAAGTCCATTATGGCCCACCGTGCACGTGCCCTCAGCCCTGATCATCCTGTCATACGGGGGACTGCCCAAAATCCTGATGTTTTCTTTCAAGCGCGAGAAACGGTCAACCCTTACTATCTGGCTTGCTCTAAGGTTACACAAAAAGTGATGAACGATTTTGTCCAACTGACAGGTCGGCAGTACCAACTATTTGAATACCATGGCCATCCAGAGGCGGATCGGATCATCGCTCTGATGGGCTCCGGCTGCGAAACAGTCCATGAAACGGTGGATGCATTGAACCGTCAAGGGGCTCAAGTTGGCGTGATCAAAGTACGCCTTTATCGTCCTTGGGATGCACAGCAATTTATATCGGCTTTACCCCCTACGACGCAAGCCATAGCTATTTTAGATCGGACTAAAGAGCCTGGTAGTATCGGTGAACCACTTTACCTAGATGTCCTGGCCACGCTTCACGAACAGTCCTCTCATCATTCTGTTCAAAAGGTTGTTGGGGGGCGCTATGGTCTGTCCTCCAAAGAATTTACCCCAGCCATGGTCAAAGGAATCTTTGACAACCTTGCAACTCATACCCCAAAAAATCACTTCACCATTGGTATCCATGATGATGTCACCCTGACAAGCCTCCCTTATGATTCCACCTTTTCCATAGAATCAGACCAGGGAATGCGAGCCATCTTTTATGGCCTAGGGTCTGATGGCACTGTCGGTGCCAACAAGAACTCGATCAAGATTATTGGCGAACATACTGATAACTATGCCCAAGGCTACTTCGTCTACGATTCCAAAAAATCTGGGTCAGTCACCGTTTCTCACCTTCGAATAGGACCAGACCCCATTCGGGCAACTTATCTGATTGAACAAGCCAACTTTATTGCCTGTCATCAATGGGACTTCTTGGATAAAATTGATGTTCTGAAAGCCGCCCAACCCGAAGCCATTGTCCTTCTGAATAGTCCATATCCAGCTACAGAAATCTGGGAGCACTTACCTGTCCTTGTACAACAACAAGTACTCCAGAAAAATCTGCAGCTCTATAGCATCAATGCTAACCAGATTGCTCAGGCTATTGGTATGGGAGGACGCATCAATACCGTGATGCAGGTGTGCTTTTTTGTCCTTTCAAGTATCTTGCCTCGTGATGTGGGAGTTACTTGTATAAAGCAAGCGATTCATCAAACCTATGGCAAGAAGGGCGAAGAAATTGTCAGCATGAACCTGAAGGCAGTAGATGCGGCTCTAGAACAACTCTACAGAGTCCCCATTGGCGATGGTATCGATCAGACTAAGGTAAGTGGTCAGTCAACCACTCTGCCGGAAACCGCTCCTAAGTTTGTTCGCGATGTGCTGAATTGTATGATTCAGCGCCAAGGAGATATGCTCCCTGTGAGCGCGTTACCCGCTGATGGCACCTATCCCACGGGTACAGCCAAATGGGAAAAAAGGAACATTGCTCAATTTATTCCTGTATGGGATCCAGAGGTCTGTATCCAGTGTGGGAAATGCGTCATGGTTTGTCCCCACAGTGCGATTCGGAGTAGCGTCTTCGACCCAGAACACCTTGATCAAGCACCACCAACTTTTAAGAGTACAGCGGCCCGTGATCATACCTGGAGTGATTTAAAATTTTCCATCCAAGTGGCACCGGAGGACTGCACGGGATGCGGCATTTGTGTGGATGTTTGTCCTGCAAAAAACAAGTCCATTCCCCGTCTGAAAGCCCTCAATATGGAACCCCAACGTTCTTTAAGAGAACCTGAGCGTCAGAATTGGGAGTACTTCTTAAACCTGCCGCATCCCCAACGTCAATCGCTCAATCTCCATAAAATTAGTCATCAACAAATGCAAGAACCCTTGTTTGAGTTTTCTGGGGCTTGTGCGGGATGTGGCGAGACACCTTATATCAAACTGGTGACGCAACTATTTGGCGATCGCATGGTCGTTGCTAATGCCACAGGTTGTTCTTCTATTTACGGTGGCAACCTACCCACAACACCTTGGACCGTAAACGCTGACGGCCGAGGTCCTGCTTGGTCTAACTCTCTATTTGAGGATAATGCTGAGTTTGGTTTGGGTTTTCGAGTTGCGATTGATCAGCAAAATGAACTTGCTCGTAAACTGCTTCAGGAGGTAGTCAATACCGTAGAAGACGAGCATGATTATATCCAGTTTCTAGCTGAGCGACTCTTAGCAGCCAAGCAAGATGACGAAGCTGATATTGCTGAGATCCGTCAAGAAGTCGTTCTATTGAAACAATGGCTAACGGAGCAGGAAATTCATCTGGAGTCCCATACAAACGAAAGACGGGATAACTCGCTGATCGAAAAAATGAGTCAGCTCAAGGCCCTGGCTGACTATTTCGTTAAAAAGAGTGTCTGGATTATTGGTGGAGATGGTTGGGCTTACGATATTGGTTATGGCGGTCTAGACCACGTCTTGGCCAGTGGGCGCAACGTCAATATCCTCGTGCTGGATACCGAAGTTTATTCCAATACGGGTGGACAGATGTCAAAATCCACTCCAAGAGCTGCCGTTGCTAAATTTGCCGCAGGGGGCAAGCCAACCCCGAAGAAAGATCTAGGTTTAATGGCGATGACCTACGGCAATGTCTATGTGGCTAGTGTTGCTATGGGGGCACGGGATGAACATACCCTTAAAGCTTTTATCGAAGCTGAATCCTATGAAGGTCCTTCCGTAATCCTTGCCTATTCCCATTGCATTGCTCATGGGATTGAGATGTCTTCAGCCATGCACCATCAAAAATCCTTGGTGGATGCTGGGCGTTGGCTCTTGTATCGTCATGATCCTCGACGAGTGACCCAAGACCAAAATCCTTTGGTATTAGATTCGCATGCTCCCAAGGTTCCCATCAACCCATCCATGTATGCCGAGAATCGATTCAAGATGCTAACCCGTAGCCAGCCAGAGACGGCTCAACAACTCTTGCAAGAAGCTCAGCAAGACGTGAATACCCGTTGGCTTCTCTACCAATATTTAGCAGCTAGACCCCAACGGTCCCAGTCTTGATCCTGCCTTGAGCAGACTCCTTTGAGATTGATCGAATCATGTCAGGAGGGAAAATCATGAAATCCAACTATGCTAAGGCCATTGTTACGGTTCTTTTGACGGGGTTACTCTTGCTATTACTGACCGCCTGTCAACAGTCTATGAAATCTAGCTTTGAGCAATTCCCTGCCCAAAGCAATGCTCAAACCAATGCCTCCCCTGCCTCAGAATCAGAGTGCCTTAACTCGCCGCCAAGATGGCGGGGACGCCAGAGAAGACAAAATTATGGTCAATACAGCAGACTATACAATCCAAGTACAGTTGAGACCCTTCAAGGTCAGGTCATACAAGTCGATACTGTCACTCCTCGTTGGGGAATGTCCACGGGGGTTCATCTTCAGCTTAGGACTGAGGAAGGTAATGTCGAAATTAGTCTAGGACCCACTTGGTACTTTGAGGACCAAAATTTCATCATTCAACAGGGGAATAAGATTACCCTCACGGGTTCAAGAGTGGAGGTTGATAGTCAGCCAGCTGTGATTGCAGCTGCAGTTACCAAAGCCGATGTGACCCTAAAGCTTCGCGATCAAGCGGGTATTCCGATTTGGCGTAATTGGGGCGGATGTCCCTAGAAAACGGGGCTGAAGATAATCTGATAGGGAGCATAGTGATGATGGCAAGACATTCACATAGCGAAATATGGTTATTTAGACAGCTGTTCGACCAGAAATCCCATACCTATACCTACCTGATAGCTGATCCTAAGACCAAAGCAGCACTGTTAGTGGATCCTGTTTTAGAGCAAGTCGACCGAGATTTAAAACTGATATGCGAATTGGGCTTAAAACTCCAGTTCTGTCTAGAAACGCACATCCATGCTGATCACATTACGGGAACTGAAGCATTACGGGCAAGAACTGGGTGTCAGGGGATCGTGCCAGAGCATGCTCATGTCGCCTGTGCTGATCGTTATTTACAAGATGGAGAAACGTTAACCATGGGGACTATCCCTATCCAAGCCATTGCAACGCCCGGTCATACAGATAGTCATAATGCCTATTTAGTCAATGGAGATCGTGTACTAACGGGAGATGCTTTATTCATTCGCGGTTGTGGTCGTACGGACTTCCAAAGCGGTGATGCAGGAACACTTTATGACTCAGTCACTCAGAAATTATTTACGCTGCCAGAGGAGATCCGGGTCTATCCAGGGCATGACTATCGTGGACTTACCCTCTCCTCGATTGGTGAAGAGAAGCAATGGAATCCCCGGTTTAAAGGAAGAAATCGCAACACTTTTATTGAGTTTATGAACGCTTTGGATCTTCCTGATCCACAAAAGATCATGGAAGCGGTCCCAGCTAATGAACGATGTGGTCAAGTGATTACTGCTTCATGACGCTTGGAATGCTGGATTGCTAACTCTAAAAGATCAGTTCTTTACCAATCCCATCAGCCTAATGGGTTCATTTCAAAAAGGGAAAACCATGACATTTGCAATGCACAATCTAAAAGAAATTGATGCCCTCACGCTCAAGCAATGGATGGATCGGAATGAGGTGTTATTGATTGATGTCAGCAAACCCCAGGAGTTTGAAAAAAGTCATATCCCTGGAGCAAAACTGATGCCGATTGACAAGTTTGACCCCGCCAAAGTCCCTCGTCTCCAGGGTCAAAGGATTGTCCTTCAGTGTCAATCTGGCAACCGTTCGACCCAAGCTGCGCATCAAATGTTGCAGGCAGGATTTAGCCATGTTATTCATCTTCAAGGCGGTTTAACTGCTTGGAAGGCTGCTGGATATCCCACTCAGGGCAAGCGATCCATAAACATACTTCGTTTAGCCCAAATTTTAACGGGCTCTTGTGTTCTCCTTGGGACTAGTTTGGGGTCAACGCTATCTCCTTGGTTTGTACTACTCAGTATTGTTGTGGGGGGGAGTCTTGTCTTGATAGGGGTAAGCAACGATTGAAAGTTCTCGACGCCTTCACCATGGGGAATAAATTAGACCCGATTTTAGGCTGATTCAAAGTGTATGCCTCTTCGTAGACTCACTCACTTAAGTCGCTATCTACCCTTCCTAGAATGGTTTCTGGAATACCGTTCTCAGCACCTTATTGGCGATTTAATGGCAGGAATAATAGTAGCGATCATGCTGGTTCCTCAAGGCATGGCCTATGCATTGCTGGCTGGGTTACCCCCTCAGATTGGCCTCTATGCCAGCATCATGCCACTGATACTTTATGCGCTCTTGGGGACAAGCAGAACTTTGGCTGTGGGTCCCGTCGCAATCGTTTCGCTGTTAGTGGCCACGGGTGTAGGACAACTTGCTCAACCCAATACGTCTGAATACCTAACTTTGGCCATGATGTTGGCCCTTTTAGTGGGCATCCTACAAGTGCTGATGGGAGTGGTTCGACTCGGTTTTCTGGTGAACTTTCTCAGTCATGCGGTAATTTCTGGCTTCACTAGTGCAGCTGCCATCATTATTGGTTTTAGCCAACTCAAACACCTTTTGGGATTGCAACTTCCACAGACCGAGTCTTTTCCAGAATTACTACAGGAGATTTGGAAGCACCTTCCCCAGAGTAATGGCATTATCCTGATTCTTGGTCTCACTAGCATAGTTGTGTTGCTGGTCTTCAATCATCAATTGCAGCCACTACTAAAGAAGCAAGGGATACCTTCAAATTTGATACTCCCCTTGACCAGAAGTGGACCATTGCTACTGGTGCTCGTTAATACAGTTTTGGTGTGGGGACTCCAACTCCATGAAGTGGCGCAGGTCAAGATTATTGGTGAGATTCCAGCGGGGTTGCCGCCCCTGATGCTGCCCACCTTTGACTTGAAGAGTTGGCAAGCTCTAATGCCTACTGCTGTTGCAATCAGTCTTGTAGGATTTATGGAAAGTATTGCTGTGGCTAAGTCCCTGGCTAGTAAACGGCGACAAAAAATTGATGCCAACCAAGAGTTGATCGGTCTAGGAGCTGCAAACTTGAGTGCAGCCTTCACCGGTGGATATCCAGTCACTGGCGGATTAAGTCGAACCGTGGTTAATTTTAGTGCTGGGGCCAACACTGGGTTAGCATCCATAATCACAGCTTTGCTAATTGCCCTAACAGTTCTGTTTTTCACACCCTTATTTTATTTTTTACCTCAGGCTGTGTTGGCAGCGATCATTATCGTTGCCGTTTTGAATTTGATAGATTTCACCTCACTGCAACGCATGTGGCAATACAATCGTGCAGATGCGGCTTCATTACTGATCACCTTTGGTGCTGTGCTGGGGCTAGGTATTGAAGCTGGAATTCTCGTAGGGATAGTAGCCTCTCTAGGTCTATATTTGTGGCGGACCAGTCATCCCCATTTAGCAGTTGTTGGTCGAATTGAGGGCTCTGAGCATTTTCGAAATGTGCTGCGGAACCCTGTTAAAACCTACCCTCATGTGTTAGCGATTCGTGTGGATGAAAGTCTCTATTTTGCCAATATAAAAGCCTTGGAAGACTATGTGCTGCATGCTGTTTCTAATACACCTGATTTGAAACATTTGGTGCTGATCTGTAGTGCCATCAACTTCATTGATGCGAGTGCATTGGAAACGCTCGAAGCACTGATTGCTGATTTGAACACTGCTGGAGTGAGGGTCTATTTTGCAGAAGTCAAGGGCCCAGTGATGGATCAGCTAAAAAAGACTGATTTTGTGGAAAAGATAGGTCGCGAACGCATCTTTCTAAGTACTCATCAGGCCATGCTAGCGCTGGGCTGTAATTGAATAAGGAGAAATCAATGGCTACCTTTTACTGGGTTAGGGCTTTGTCAGGAGGTATCCTAATCGGTCTGAGTGCAACAATCTTACTACTCTTCAATGGTGTGAATTCCGGAAACTCTGACTGGCAGATCGAGGATCTTTTCCGGAAAGTTTGACCACTAAATTTATTGATCGCTTAGCTTGTCATTATCTGTCAATTTTCTGATTTAGTATCACCCCCTTTTGTGGCCGTAGGGCGCTCAGAAATAGCTGGCAGATCCAAATCAATTTTTCGACCTTTCAATCGATAGGACGCTCCAGTCAGCTTCATGTACTCGCCATGGTGAAGGGTCCGGTCAATAATGGCCCGAGCCAGCTCTTCATCATGCAAAACCCTCCCCCAATGCTTGAGTGCTGCATAATCATGACTTCTCCGGTTGAGTGGCACTAACTTCTCCACCCCCCAACCAAAAAAAATATTGGCCAACCATTTTCGACAGGTAGATATGGAATTAAGGGTTGCAATTCATAGGCAAAAAATTCAGATCTAAATCCATACATATCACGAATGGAAGATCGTGATCTCATCCGGTCTATTCCTCCATCTGTCCCTCCTTTTTTTTCATTCCTCTTCTCCTTTTGTGTTTTAAGGGTTGTCTCTCTCGTTGTATTCTCCTCATCTGAACGGTTAATACTCATTTCTCCTTCTGGCTTCTGGGTCAGCTTGCTGGTCAATTTCCTCATGGATTCTCCTCGAAGCAAGACCTTCATCGCATCATGGATAATCCGGTCGAGGATGGCATCGGCCAGAGTGGGATCTTGAATTTGTGAGTGCCATTGCTCCAGGGGCATTTGCGTGGCAAATAAGCAGGAGGCTTTGCGAAACCGCTCGTCTAAGATATCGAGCACTTCTCTAGCCTCAAAGACAGATAGAGGATCTCTAAGCCATTCATCCAGCACCAGTAGATCGTAGGCCGCTAATTGTTTTCGGAGTTTTGGATAAGACCCATCTCCTTTGGCCAGCTTCAACTCCAGAACGAGATCAGCAGTTTTGATATAGCGGACGCTATGGCCTTGCTTACACAAATGATGGGACAATACGGCCGCCAAGAAAGACTTCCCAACGCCCGTCGGTCCCAGGATGATCAATGACAGATTTTCCTGGAGCCAATGACCTTGAGCAAATTCAAGGAACTGGATTTTACGAAGTCCTCTGGGCACATCGAAATCTACTGCATCTAAGGTGGCGTGCACCGGCAGTCGAGCTTGCCTCAGTCGGCGTTGCATCCGTTGATTCTGACGCCGGATGTATTCGCGCTCTACCATCAAGGCCAGTCGTTCATCGAAAGACAGATCATGATAGGTGGGCATCGCCTGCTGTTCTCGCCAAGCTTCGAGTATGCCGGTGAGTTTCATTTGTTGTAGCTGTTCAATCATTGCTTGCATCGCTGTCTTCCCCTACGTCGCTTGATAATATTCGGACCCTCGGACATTGGCATGGTGAATAGGAATCACCTTATGGGTTTCATCCGGTAAGGGGTCTGATTCAAGTTTGTTTTGGAGCATAGATTTGAGATAGCGTTGGCCCACCATCCCCATAGCATTAGCCCGATTACAGGCGGCTTCCAACCTTTCAGCACCATGGGTTGTTCTTAGATGTTGCACCCCTTTCAAAGCACGAAACGCCTGTTCATCATGGGCTTTCTTCTCAAAGATATCTATCACTTGCTGCTTCGTCGCTGGTCCAACATTCTGGGCCCAAGCCAGGAAGGTCTCTCTCGATTGGGTTTTGTAAGCCAAATGCGCTGGTGGCATATGCCCCTCTTCAGTGGAATGCTGAAACGGCAAGCTAGAACGTTCATGTATCGCAATGCGCTGATGGTCATGAAAAATCTGCACCAAAGATTCCGTAATCTTGACGGATACTGATTTCCCCACATATTCATAAGGGACACTGTAATAGTGGCGGTTCACCTCAATGTGGTAATCAAAACTCACTTTCGCGGTTTTAAATTCGCCAAACTCAAACGCATGGCTGGGCAAGGGTCTGAGTTCTGGTTGGTCCACTTGCTCAAATAATTCTCGACGGGATAGACCATAGGATTTCATGGTCCGATGGTTGAGTTTCTCCAACCCTGCTGCAATCGCTTCATTCAGTTGCTTGAAACTGGTAAAGGTCTGGTCTCTCAAGGGTGCGAGAATATGACGTTCCACTTGCTGCACCGCATTCTCCACTTTGGGTTTATCCCGAGGGCATTTGGGGCGAGCGGGCAAGATGATCACGTTGTAGTGTTCCGCAAAGTCTTGATAACTCCGATTGATACCGGGCTCATAACGGCACGGATCTGTGACTCCTGACTTGAGGTTGTCTGGAACGATAGCGACCGGCACTCCACCAAAGAAGGCCAATGACCGTTGATGAGATCCGAGCCAGTTCTTGATGGTTTGGCTTTCGGTCGCCTCTGCATAGGTGTAGTTACTCGCTCCACAGCAGGCCACAAACACTTGAGCTTGAGTGACCTCACCGGTTTTGGGATGGACCACCGGCACGGTCATACCACAGTAGTCTACAAAGATTTTTTCCGCTCCCTTGTGGGTCTGGCGCATGGATAGCGAGTGCTGTTTTTTCCACTTGCGGTATCGACGGCAAAAGCCACTATAGCTACAGTTCCAATCCCCTCTCTCTTTACCTTCCATCCACAGTAGGCCGAGGGTGACCCCTTTACGTTGCATCTCTCGATGCACATACTCGAAGTCAATCGCAGGCTTCTTACGGGAGGACTGACGTTGACCTTTTCCCAGCAGATGCTGGATATCACTATCACTTAGTCGGCTTAACTGGTCATAACTGAGGGATTGACCCTGAGCACGATGCAGATAGTCTCGGACAGCGGTACGGGAGATGAAGCAGCTACGGGCGATCTCCGATTTATTGTGGCCGAGTTCATGTAAGCGAATAATTTCTCTAAATTTACTCATCGACAGGGTTGCTCCTTGACGTTTATAGGCCATTGCCATCTCCATTCCTCTGGCTAATGCACAGAAGTTTAGAGGATGGCCTGGCTAGGGATAATGACCTGTCGAAATGATGGTTAGGGGGGGTGGAGAAGTTAACTGCCACTTATCCGGTGAAGATAACTTCCACAAGGGTGGAGAAGTTTATTGCCATTTGACTGGCGAAGATAACTTCCACAGGGGTGGAGAAGTTACTGCCATTCGACCGGAGAAGTTACCCTCCCAAGGGGTGGAGAAGTTACTGAGAATATGCACTTGAGGGGTTTGTTAGTGGTAAACAGAATGGGCTTGCCTTTGAGATAGCGTTGGTCCACCACTTGAAACAGAACATCAGCTGCTCCAGATCCATAGCCGAGATAGCCCATCTCATCAATCACCAGTACATGAGGTTGCAGATAAGGCTTGAGGGCAAGGTTGAGATCATGGGCAACTCTTAAGTCATTAATCAGTGCAGTTGCCGTTGTAAAACGGGCTGAAAAGCCATTCTGAATTGACTTGTAGGCAATACTAATACACAGGTGTGTTTTCCCCGTTCCTGGGGGACCTTCAAGGATTAATGAGCGATGTTCGCTCACTAATTCTGGGCCCAGAAACCGTCCAAGCATCTGCAGTTTGAGATCGCTTTTGAAAGTGAAATCAAAGGTTTCAATGGTCGCCTGAAACGGAAACTTGGCTTTGGCAACCTGATTAGCGATCCGATTTTCTGCCCGTTGGGCAATCTCCTCAGAGACCAGGCGTTCGAGGAACTGAGTATAAGACCAAGCCTCTTTCTCAGCGATAGGCGTCAGTTCCGGTAGTACTCGTTGGACTGTACTCAACCCCAATCGCTTCAGCATGATGTCTAACGTCATTTAGCAATACCTCCTTCAGAGGAGTTCTGGAGAAGATGAGAGTCGGCACAAGCATGAGGATGCTCTACAAACTCCAAGAGATATTCACTGCCAATGCAACGGGCTTCTACTGCAAGTTCAATTGCTGCCAATAATTCAGTCCGACCTACTTTCTCATACAGCTGATAGGTCAAGTCCACATCCTCTGCCCAAGCTTGGGGGACGGCGATGCACCAACTCTGTCAGATAAGGCTCCACTAATGGATCTAAATCCAACAAGATTTGACGTTGGGCATAGGGCTTTTTGTGGGGGGAGGTGAAAAACTCTTGAGCATGTTCACTCAAGACACTGGACTTTCCATTTTCCGGAAATCTCGGATGGACTCCCAAACAGCGATCACCTTGATAGATGCTCACTTGTTCTTGCTGTAGGTGTAGAGTCACGGTTTGACCCACCGCATGGCCAGGGACGGAGTACTCTATCCCTCGATAGTGAACCCGTGCCGTGGGCCGGACGACGACACTGACTTTGAAGGCATAGGTTTGAGCCTGATGATTCAACGGTTGCAGTGGCTCACGCTTGAGCAGCACAGCAGGAATTTCACCAGTGGCATCACAAGGTCTTTGCTCATTGACATGGTTCATCCAGTCCTGAAGTTGCTGATGAATATCTTCCATGTCCTTAAAGGTCCGACCACAGAAGAAGTTACCTTTGACGAACCCCACTAGATTCTCAACCGACCCTTTCTCTTGTGGACGATAGGGCCAGCAAGCTAGGGGAATCAAGCCACAATCAACAACGAACTGACCAAAGCGTTCTGTCCAATGGACTTTGACACTGCCATCTTCTTGCATCTCTCGGGATTTGACCGCACTGCTCATGTTGTCAAAAAACTCCCATCATCGGCACCCCCACCAAAATGCTCAAAGCCTTTGAGTAAGCTGCGAACTACCGTTTCTTGTTGTTCGTTCTCGACGATCTGGATATCCACAAATCGAGAGTATTTGAGCCGGGAGGCAAAGAAGCGAACCAATTTGCGAGTGCCATCTGCAAAAGTGACCCAGCGCTGACCAAAGTCATGCTGGGAAAACTCTCCAGGTAATCCCTCAAACCGAAGGATAGGCTTTGGAGGCTCCTTCGGTCTGATGCGCCTGACTAATTCATAGACAGCCGATTTACCACCGGTATACCCTTGTTGTCTGAGTCGAGCCAGAATCTCTTGGCCTTTAATCAGTCCATCTTCAGGCGCACGAGGTTCTTGAAGCCATTCCAAGATTTGTGCCTCATATTGGCTAACGGGACTGGGTCTACCCATGTTTCTAGATTTCCGGAAAGCCTCCTCATTAATGTCGGTGATCTCGGGTTCTTTCTCAATCCGTTGAATACTTTTTTCACTAATGCCCGTGAGTTCTCGAACTTCCTTTTGGGAGACTTTTTTCTTTCTAAGTTTTTGCACCACGTAACGCTCCAATTGCTTATACATCTGGACCTGCCACTGATTTAGATGACTATTTTCATCTTGCTCAGATAGTGGCAATGTTGGAGACAAACTTTCCGGAATTGGTGCAGTCAGAGTTTCCGGAATTCACAAATGGCCGCATTGCTGGTGTGAGCGGTATGGTTAATGGTGCGATCAAGCATACTCCCCACGAACGCTGGCGTTGGACCTTTATCTTGGGGCTCTTCATCGGAGGGGCTCTCTACGAATATGTTTTGGCTCCCCAACCCACACCCACCTCTATTTTTTCTCCTAGGATGATGATCATTGGCGGATTTTTGGTAGGTTTTGGGACCCGTATGGGGAATGGCTGTACCAGTGGTCACGGTGTTTGTGGTTTAGGACGCTTGTCTGTGAGATCTCTGGCAGCAGTGCTGACATTTATCTTGACTGCAATATCAACGGTTTTAGTGACCCACCAGGTATTAGCAAAGTGATGGTGTATCTCTAAGTTCAAGAGGCAGTGGTATGAAACAACAACTTATTACCTTAATCTCAGGAATATTCTTCGGACTGGGTTTGGGAATATCTCAAATGATTGATCGCGAGCGAGTCCTCGGTTTTCTGGATGTAACGGGGACTTGGGACCCCACGCTTCTATTTACTTTAGGGGGAGCTGTTGGTGTAACAATCCTCACTTTTAGATGGGTTCTGGGACGTTCCACGCCTATCTTTAGCCCTAAGTTTTATCTGCCCACTAAACAGGCTATCGATGGGCAGTTACTTATGGGATCAGCTATCTTTGGCATTGGTTGGGGAATTGCAGGTTACTGTCCTGGTCCTGGCCTAGTCGCCTTAGTTCTAGGAATTTGGAATCCATTCTTGTTTGTCATTTCGCTAATTTTTGGATCATTAGTTTACCAATGGATTACAACTCAGCGAGTAAATTGCTCCCAAAAAGTTCCTACCCCAAAGCCCTAAAATGTTTAGAGCCATTTCCATTATTCATAACAATCGCTGACTATCTTCATGGGGTGATTCATTCGGAGGATCGGTAAAATATAAGATTTAGTTTTTCCGGCAGGGAGAGTGATACCTAATCGCTCTTAGTCATTGGATAAAAAAATCTTCTTAGCCTATTCTTTTTTAAAAATATGAGACTTGCTTTTACAAGTCTTTTTTAAAAATATGAGACTTGCTTTTACAAGTGTGGATATCTGAAGCAGTGATGAGGATATCTGGGCAGGCTAGATCGTGGAGGTTCTAGTTAGAGTGTAGTTAGATCATCACTACTCCTTAAGAGGCTGGAGAACACTATGAAATCTAACAAGCCGACAGTTTTTATCGATGAGAATCAGGTTTCTCATAAACTGGAGAATTCTGTGAAATTAAATCAGAAAACAGATGTTGTTGATGAGAATGATCTGTCCCATATTGATCCAGCGACTATTGCAGTCATTATGCTCGCATTATTCTTTATACCCTTAATCTTGTCTGGTTTTTTCTTTCAGTAAGGTTCTTTGAAAGAATAATGAATCGAGAACCTGTAAACAAGTCAGGGGAAATACCACTTGATGCTGTGATTCAAGATCTCAACCAAGGATAGGTGATTAGTATGTTGGCTACTTCCAATAGAAAGGTAAAATCCTTTGGAATACTGGCCTTTATTACCATCTTAATAATGGGGTCTGCCAGTGCTGAAATACCTAATTCTAAAAACCTGACACTTGCTCGTGATTCTGAGCCGACTAGCCATTATCTCAAAGGATATATTAGAGGTCAGTTTGGCTTACACGATATTGTCGGTTCCCGAGATTCGAAAAACAATCTTTGCTTCGGCTATGGTTCTTACGATCCAGATCATTTAATTACTCTAAAACAGCGCTTTCCAAGCCTGGTATTACATGTAAAAAGTAAGTACCCCGATACAACTATTGTAGTTAGAGGACCGGATCAAAAACTTTACTGTGCAGACGATTCTTTGAATGGGAAAGCTGCTCAATTAGAGCTGAAGAATCTTAAACTTGGAACATACCAAGTCTGGGTTGGGGCCTTTGATCAGGGGGATTCTTTTAGGTATATGCTCAAGGTAAACCAGACAGATACAGTATCGCAGAATTAAATTTTGATTTTCTGGGCAATATTTTGTTGAAGCACTACGTTTAGTTTATTCATCTAGATGAAGTCTGTTGTAAGACTCGGGCTACCGCTGTCTGAACGGTTGCTTGATTCATCATAAAACCGTGGATTCCCGGAAATGTTAAGGGTTGATCGGATTCCAGGAGACGAGTTTCATTCAGAGCGACGAGCCCATCGTTCAACTCCATCCCAAAGGGGCTCCAGGGACCACGAGGACCGCTGGTACCCGCAATGATGGTATATGAAGCATGCAAATCGGGCAGAGATGCATAAAATTCCGAGCTAGCGAGATTGGCACCACTGGTGCCAGAGAACCATTGGAAGGGCCATAGATTCCAGGCTAATTTTGCTAAGCGTGGAGGTTGATTAGGAGTGCCCAGCATGACAATATGACGGGGGAGATTTCTGGATAGAGCTAGGGCTGAGCGGGTCAATATCCCACCTAGTGAATGGGCTACAACCCCGTAGGGGCCATGAGTTGATAACAGTCGGAATCGATCTCGTAAACGCGTTACGATCTGTTCGTATGATTCAGCAAAGGCAGTGTAGCTAAAAAATTCTGTTTGATAGCCAGACTGATCGAGACAATATGAAAGGCCCATCATTGACATCGGTGTCCTACCCAGGCCATGAACTAATAGGATCTTCATTGTGTTGCCCTGCCCCATATATCGGGGATTAGCATTGATGTCTCTACTCTAACAATTATGTCTTTGAGTCAACTAATGCATCTAATGCTTGTTGCATTTGGGCTTGGACCATTTCATAGCAAGCAGTAACGTAGGTGCGATCGCGCGCTGCTGCTACGCCATGCCGCTCAAACACAATGGGTGGGCAAACTCGAGTTTGAATAGACATAGGGAATGGAATATTGGGTAAGGGACCAAAAGATAGTCCCCAAGGTAGACCAAGATAAACAGGGAACACATCTGGATCAATCCCACCCAGCCAGGGCATTCCCCACTCATGCAGTTGGTTGATAGCTTTGTAAAAATCGGCCAGCACAATCAGAGTCTCATGGGCACCGTTTGAGACCAACGGCACAATTGGAACTTTTTCCTCCAGCGCTAACTTAATGAACCCCTTGCGCCCAGCCAGGTGAATTTGGTGGCGTTGACAATAAGGACGAAACACATCCTGTGCCCCACCGGGATACACTAGAACGCTAGCCCCTTTCCTTAGAGCTTTGATCGCCATCTTAGGGTGAGCCATGATACTGCCAATCTGACCCGCCAGTTGGGCTAAAGGAGGGCATGATTGCTGAAATGCCTGCCAAATCCCTGGATGCAGCAGCCCATAAATGGGCCGTTCAGCCCCAAACTGTCTGCACCAGTCATACATGCTCATATACATATCAGGTGCTGCAAGTCCACCGTTATGGGAACCAACCATCAAAACGGGGCCATCGGAAGGAACATGATGCCAACCACTAGTTTGGACATGAAAGTAATGATGATAGAGCCAGTTCAACAGTGGCATCAATTGTTCGATAACCTTCGGATCACGATAGTCGAGGGACCACCCCAGAGGAGCAGCATGGCTGTTAGCTTTCTTCAACATAGAGACATGGTGTGTGTGATTGTTGTCCCCATCCACCTGTAGGGAGAGGGAATTGTAACTGACGCAAACCACCGTCTAGCCAATCAGCTGAGCAACTCGGAGGGCTGAGGTAATTGCCCCTTCGTGCAATCCATCTTCTAGATAAGCACCTGCGTGGTACGTGTTGTTCTCTCCATTGGTCTCCACCACTTCATCACGATAGTGGAAGGACTCAACCGTATACAGTGGAGTGTGGTGCTCTTGAACATGAAGAACTTTATCCTTGTCAATCAGGCTGGTTAAATCAAAGGCTAAACTATAGCGCACAGAAGATGTTATTCCGCACAGCTGATTGAGAAATGCATTGTAACCCCAGCCTTTATCAGTTTGAAAAAAATCAAACTCAGAGGGTTTCACAATACCGTAGCGGTCGTATATGGCTGTATCTGAATGGAGAAACGTGCGAATTCGGTTTGCCCGCCAACTAGAAAAGCGTTGACGTTCTGCTAACGTAGGATCTGCCAATAACTCTATGACTTGATCGGGAGGAGTTGCAAACACAACTTTATCAAACTGCTGCTGTCCCTCTGGTAACGTAATGGTAATACCATCAAGTGATCTCGTAATCGCCTGAATCTTAGCATTAAGATACAGGTCTCCCCTAAACAGGGCCAAGATTCTCTCAATATAAGTATAGACACCGCCTTTAATTCTGAACCATTTCAAGAAGATATATTGGCGGAGTGCTGGGATTGCCAGCTCTGCAGGAAAGTCATCAATGCTTTCAAACGGCATGGAATAACTGTACATGGTCAATAACTTAAGCCAGCAGTTCCGAATACAGGGCCGGGGGTAGATGTTGAGACATCGGTTGATCGTAAAAATCCTGCATTTTGGGGAACTGCATTCTCACCCAGAATCCAGCTGAGCGGGCATATAGCGTATCCAGTCTCAGATATTCATAGAATCGCCGCAGTCCTATGAAATTTTTGCGAATCATCCTAGCTGAAAGAAAGTGACGACCATTTTGGAGGAACAAGGCAGACCCAATATCAACAGGTTCCAACTCGACCTCCAGCGTTTGCATTAGTGTGAGGAAGTTGTGAAAGGCTGCCGGAAATTCCAGGACACCATTTTCCAAGATTTGATCACAGTCCGAATGGTTAGGCTGCACATTTTTGTTCAGGGTGCGGATGTGTCCACCGAGGACAGGCTGGCGCTCAAAGACCGTAACGTGGTGTCCTTGTCGGTTTAGCAAGTAGGCTGTAACCATACCGCTAGCCCCACCGCCAATAACTGCGATTCTCATAGCGTTTAGTCCTTCCTTAAATGACATCACCGGATAATCTTTGGTAAAGCAGTGCCCCCGTCCAAAAAGTGGGGGCAAAGCCTGGATAACCTGAGGAAGCATTGCAGAAATAAAAGTTCTGCAATGAGCTGCGGTGAGTGAGCCGCCCCAGACCCATATTTTTGGGTGTTAAGCTTGAGCCATAGGAATTCCCTTGGGGACAATGGCAAAACCGCTCGTTGGTAGTGGGGCTACCCGCGATCTGAAAAACGAGGTGATCTCTCAAATTGGGAATGTAATATTTTTCAACCACATCAAGAATTTGGTTTAGAATCTCTTCTTTTTTCTGGGTGTACAGTTTGCGATCATGTTCTAGCAGCTCTCGGAAATACTCATAGTTGGCCACCGTTAAAAACTCGATCACTTGGCAATTCTCAGGGCAGTCGCGGTGATCATCTGTTAGGAGTGTTGGGGTTGTAATGGCAAAGCTGGGCTGAGAAAAATCATGATTAACGTACATGCGCTTAAAGGCTTCATTGAGATTGGTTACCTCCGTATGGAACATGTTCCACTTGCCAAATCCGTAATCCTGTAGATCTAGATCTTTCACGACACAGTAGGCCATGAAATTTGAGGGGGAATAGTCATAGCTCAACTGCTTCTGGACTGATTTTGAAAACTTCTCAATTCCAATCATCTTGGCTGCCTTTTGTGGATCCATGTTGCAAATGATCGTATCGGCGGTGAAATCTTGGGTGACGTGAGTGGTGTGATCGATAGTCTGTACACCGTTCACTGTCCTATCGGTTACTAAGAAGTTCACCACTTCTTGATTGAGTAAGACCTGACCACCATTCGATTCAATGACAATAACAAGGGCATTGATAACGGCTTCAAAATGCTGGGTAGGATAAAATGCCCCTTCTTGATAGCTCGTAAATAGAATGACCCACGCATAGAACGAAAGCTGATTTGGAGGTAGTAAAAAATCAGGCCACTGTAAGGCTAAGAGGGTCTGTGCCGCTTCGGGGAGCCTAAAACGATCAAACACATTCTGTAGAGTGCTATTGACATACTGAGCAGCTATAGTGCTCTGCCAGCAATGCCGCAGCAGGTTGAGAGGCCGCACTGGAGGCGATAGGATTTTAAGACCAGCCCGAACTTCGTATACTTCTTTGATAAATTGTTGGATTGACTGCTGATGTTTGGGGAAAAGGTCTGAGAGGCGCTGAATAAGCGTTGATACATCTGAGGTGATATCCAGGGCATAACCCGGCATTCTCATATGGTCAAAACCATGAAGGTCATACCGTTCAAAGGTAATCTCCTTTTCGAGGCCCAATTTTTTGAGCACACGGTTTACTGTATACCCTTCGCCACAATCCCAAACATAGTGAAGTTGAGCATTAAAGGTATATTTTTTCGCCATCGTAAAAGTGTGGCCGAATCCTCCTGGGTGCTCGTGAGATTCTAAGATTTTGACTTTTTTGCCAGCGTTAGCCATCAGTGCTCCAAACACTAGAGAAGATAAGCCACTTCCGACGATTAAGTAATCTACAGTCATAGAGCCCTCTCAAATGAACTTCAGATGAGCCAGACACCTGGAACAGTAAAGACTAATATTGAAGAACTTATGAGGCAGGCAATTTTTTAGTTACTGCTAATGCTTACGAGTTCATTGAACAAGGGGTATTCATTAGTAACATTGTGATTCTTTTCCATAAAAGGCTGATGGGGCTGAGGGGGCGACATGAAGGCTACAACCCAGCACAGACAAGCTCCATCGCTCTCATCCCCCCGTTGATACTCAGGTAGCTTATTGGGAGAGAGTTTCATTAGCTCATCCACCAATCGAGCCAGAACTCCATCCCCCGTTATGGCCCACAGATGAGCAGATAGTCCGACTCGGAATGCACTATGACGCTTGTTCGGTGAAGTGGTGGATTCGGGTCTAGTAATATAGCGCTGTAGTCCTTTTTTGCTTGAGATTTTGCCCTTGTAGTGCCGCACTGGTATAGGCAATGGCAATCACAATAACGATAGCCACCAACCGTTCTTGCATGGCTTGAGAGCCTTCGAGACAATAGCCTCCTTGCTTGAAGTCCCGAAACATTTCTTCGATAGAGAAGCGTTTTTGGTAGCTGACGATAGCACTATTGAGGTCACAGAAGTTGGTGAGAATAAACCATGCTTCATCAGGTGCAAAGCCCTGATACCGTCGTTTCCACTTGGCTGCCACATTGAAAGTTCCAAAGCCTTTAGCCTGAGTGACGCGCACATCATTGAGAAATAGCTTTTGACCTGGGACAAGGCCAAACTGTTGGAGTTGTTGAGTAAACTGCTGGGCCAGAGCCACTTCGGTATTGCGCTTGAGTCGCAGACAAAAGTAGACCTTCTGTTGGCCTAACCACTGCCCCAGCTTGACGGAACAAAACTCTCGGTCACCGAGGATGACCAGACGATAGGCTGATAAATGGCGGATAACTGTGCTTAAAACAGCGGTTTGCTCGTCATAGTTGCTGCTGCCCTTTTTGCAGAGGGCTTCACACCATACGGGAATAGCGCGATGTTGCCAGACCACGCTGACCATCAATAGATTAATCACTCCCCAACTCGTACGGTCGATGACGACATAAAGCTGGGAGCCTTGAGGATACTGCTGGCTCAGCCACAGCTTAACCAGCGGTAGCCAAAGCGTTTCAAGCTCAAGGGTCGGTAAGGATAAGAACCGTTGGATTTTTTTCGGCGACTGTCAAAAAGAATCGGCAGTGGCAGCCCTTCTGCTAGCGTCTCGATTTTGACGCAGCGAAGTGTTTGTAATAGATGAACGAGGATCTCTAGGAGAAGATACTGGGCAGGAGACAGTTGACGGCGTAAATGAGGTTGGTATAGTGGCAATATCATTGTCAATAAGGTGAGCTGGAGATACATCATTTGCAGCCCATCTTTTTTCTTGTCTATCGGGTTATTGCACGAATAGCAAGAGGTTTACGGCGCATGTCGCCCCTTCAGCTGATGGGGTTGAGTTAAGGATATAGTCCCAGCATTGCCATATCTATAAATACACTACTGGGTAGTGTTTGACCTCTGGTAGTGCCTTCACAAATTTCTCAATATTATTTCCTAAGTTGAAAGGTAGCTCTTAATGGTAGGGAGCTATAGACTCTTTGGGAGCGGGTCATGACTGAACAAACTATTCAAGGAACCCAGCAAATCCCTCAAGAGCAGTGGTTAGCTTTTTGCGATCACCTGCGCCCAAGACTGTATAGGTTGAAAAAGATATCTCAGGGCTGGTGCTTGCAATAAATATTTAGGCTCACAACGGTACTCAGACGATCTTGAGTTTGAGTTAGTGATCAAATGGTGAATCAGAGGTTACCCCCATGTCACATCATCCAACGCCGAGAAAACGAATTGCTATTTTACTAGAGAACCAGTTTGAAGCTTCTGAATATCAAGTTCCAAGTACTGCATTGCGTAAAGCAGGGGCCACTGTCTCGGTTATCGGTTCCCGAATGAATGAGGGGTACCAAGACAGGCATGGTACCGTCACAGTCAAACCTGTTGCTACATCAACTGAGGTGAGGGCTGAGGATTTTGACGCCATCGTTATACCAGGGGGCCACATTCGTGCCAACCCTAATATGGTCCGGTTGGTTTCTCAAGCAATAGATCAGGGTACCTGGGTAGCGGCTGTGGGCTATGGTCCTCAGATACTCATCGAAGCAGATCGACTTCGCAATAAGCATGCAACGAGTGCTCGATCGATTCATAAAGATCTCCAAAATGCTGGTGCGATATACGTCAATGAACCTGTTGTCGTTGACGGAAATCTGATCACAGCCAGACAACCTAGCGATTTGCCGATGTTCACCACCATGCTACTCAAGTGTCTAAACTTGACGATTAAAGGAACTAGGCTGCCAGAGATTACCGACTCCACCTTTAATTGGTGGAAGTTGGGGGAAGCCTGGGGGGGCTCTAGCAAACAGGAGATTGTTAAAGCCCTCAATACAACCATTGTTGGGGAACGATATACCCTAGAAGCTTTTAGGCAGTATGGTCATCGCGTTTCCCATCAAGAGTTGCGATTGTTCTTACAGGGTATTAGTTCTACTAAGCACTATCATGTGGAGCGATTAGAAGCTCACCTTTATGATGCGTTTGGAGAACGGGTCACTTGGCGGGCCGTGGGTAGTGAAGCTTATGCCGCTCTGCAAAGTTGGCTGCAGTCAAGTAATGATACATCAATTTTACGGCGTGCCCTTGGCGATATTCAAACTGGGGTGATTGATGTTTATCACTTATGTAACCAACTGACTGCCCCTCAAACCGTATCAATTTTAGAAGAAGTGGAACACGATCTAGCCAATCATGAACAACGATTAGCAGATCTATACCGGGCTAGATCTGGAGATCATATTAAGCCCCCGATGCCCACAACGATCGCTGCAGTCAATTAATCTGATGATTTTCAGAAGGACAATGAACAATGAAAAATCAACCGAAGCCACCCATCACCCTTAATGTTGATCCAGCCACTCATGACGATGGTTATTCTTAGCGATGTTCCAATTCAAGATCCGCAGAGAAGACTGATCTATTACCATTCGTGAAAACTGATGATTCTTTATGAGAACCTGATCAGCGGTATTTAAACGAAGCATTTGTAGCAACAACCCAACCAATCCTTGATCCCATCTGAAAACGCTGTGTTCAAGCGGTAGACGTTGTGAATGCGATGTCTTGGCTCCTCTCTAGCATAACGTTGAGGATTGTCTGATTGAACCACTCGAACCTGAATGTTAGACTATCAAACTCGTTGGGATGATCCTGTGCAACTACTGTGATCCACAGTCTGCAAGAATTAATGTCCAGAAGTTAGCGCTAATGCCCTTGGGAGAGTAGTTTCTAACGATTTTCTAGCCTTCCCCACAATTTGGGGACTAACCACGGGTAACGACAGCCGACAGTGCTGATAATGCACCCATTCAAATTCAGCCTTTTCTAAAGTTTTCCAGGTCTCACGATTCGGATGACAATTATGCAAAAGCGTTTTCCATAAAGGCGTAACAGCTTCTTGGATTCTACGCTCCCAAGTCCTCGGTTCCGCTGCAACATGTTCTAGAAAAATAAACAGACCACCAGGTTTCAGAACACGTTTGACTTCACTCAAGCAAGTCTCCAGATGTGTAACTGAACATAAAACATAGGTACTCACAACTACATCAATACTATTGTCAGCTACGGGCAATTGCTCAGCAGTTCCCTTAAACACGTTGATCGATGTCAGTCCCTGACGGTCAGCCTCTTGCCTAATATACGGATGCAGGCATGGATTCAGTTCAATGCCAATCCAATCAATGTCTGGGGGATAGTAGGACAAATTAATCCCGGCCCCTGGACCCAGTTCCAAGACAGTACCGTGGAGGTCAGCGAATAGCCAGCGTTTGAGTTGAGCCATAGTTGTAAACTGCTTGCACTCTTTCAGCTTGATGGTTTCTTCTGAAACGGTATTGGCCCTTGCCATTCCCCAAGCCAGTAATTGATTGTACATATGGCGTCCTCTTCGATTTTGAGCAAGGTTGTACGTTTATCTCATTCCTACCAATAATTTTTTTGATCATTACACAGTTGAATTTTTGGTATTTTACCCAAAAGTCTTTGGGTGAAAAGCCTTATTTCTCTGAGACAGTGCGGAGTGGGATGGGGCGGCCCTCGTAAAATTTGCGCTCAAGCCACCCTAAACTCAACCAGATTATGATGCAAACGATGAAGCTAATACTAGCAACTCGGGCTAACTCAACGGTTCTTCCCCAATCTAAGAGATAAAGTTGCGCCGTTATCCAAACCACAAGTGCCCCCATAACCATTCCTTGCCTTCCTCTCCTGAGTCGGCTCAGTGCAGTCCGACAACTGGCACAGTGAACAGTATGAGAGTGATAGCGTTCGATCACTTGCTCTCGCCCTATCGCTGGGGGCAATGGCTTATTGGGGAAGGGATCGGCATTGTAGTGCTGCAACCATTGGTGTAATGCCATGACAAAACGGTCAGCTCGGGTTGGCATATATAGCAGTCGCCACTCTAATTAGGACGCTAGGTACAACACATGTTCCATTGCTTCTCTAAGTGAACCGAAGCTCTCTAATTGGTGTCTAATTCGACTTTTAATCCAAGCCCACGACCGTTCAATCTTATTCAAATCAGGAGAATAGGGTGGCAAGTACCACACTTCACATCCTGCGGCTTCTACCAGTTGCTCAATTCGCCCTCCCTTATGGAAGGTGGCATTATCAATGACTAACTTCTGCCCCGGTTTGAGCATCGGTATCAAACAAGTCTCAAGCCAAATTTCAAATACGGTGCGATTGCAAGCCCCTTCAATCGTGAACGGGGCCATGAGCTGCTTTCCTCTCAAAGCTGCAATCATATTGACTCGTCCACTTCTGCTACCAGACTTTAAAGCATAGACCCGCTCACCTTTGGGACCATAGCCATAGTCATACTCATCTCGATTGTCCATCCCTGACTCGTCAGCATAGACGATATCGTCTGGGTCTACTGTTGTTAACTTTTCTCAGCCCGTTTGTGCTCATCGCGTTGGCGGTAGCCATAGGTCTTTTTTTTCGAGTAAATCCAATATTCTTCAGCGCTCTCGAAATAGTACGCTCACTGATTTGCCCCTCCCACAACTCGGCCATCTGAGCTTGGGTTTTATAGCGATGTTCTTGAGCAAAAGCTCGAAACTTGTCCCAGTCTGTGATTTTGTGGCTATGGCCAAGGTGTTGTCTAGGGATGGGATGAAGATCACCTGTTTCTGCTTTGAGACGTTGCCATAGATTAATGGTGTTACGACTGATATGAAAGGTGTCACTCGCTTCTGAGGGAGGCATGCCATCAAGTTCAATAGCATCGATCACTTTGCAACGTAAATCGTAGCTGTAGATTTTAGGCATCCATTGAAAGACATAACAGTATCTCTAGTTTATTATGTCCTGAATAAAATGGCGCTTGCTATAGAAGGCTTGCGCAATAGGCTTACCCTCTTCCTGCTGGGCAAGATGACGTTCCTGAAGGTACAAGAAAATTTGGTCATCCTCGAGAATAGAATTTTGCAGCAAGTGAAAGGCCCAACTGGGGGTATAGCGCGTCAATCCTGCTGGCCAGAGAGAGGCAAATTGAAAGGGGAATTGAGCAAATAAACGACATTCTCCCTTACGAATAGGTGTGCAGTAAGCAACGGTAAGGGTACGGTTCTTTTCCTGAGTGGTTAAATCATGCCACATCAGATTAGGGGCGATGAAGGTGGTCAATTGTGTTCAAAATTGGCCTTTTTTAGGACCAACAGCGGTTTCCCAAATCTCATGAAAGCCCTGTCTGTCCGCGTGGTTAATCTCTAGGTCCATAGGGCCAGCAACACTGCGATCTCCAACAGAACGATGATGGGCAAAGGGTAAATGACTCGGGTCCAAGACATTTTCCAACAGTGTGAGTACATCGAAAGGTAGATCGCGTACCCCATCTAAGACAATCCATTCATTGGGTGCTTCTTCTAACGGTGTTACTAACGGGATAGGGGTGTGAGCTGCTTGTTCGGATTGCCCTGGATAAACAAACAACATCCCCTGTCTCACTGCTGTTGGCAAAGATTGAACACAAGTCCGGCGGGAATCCGCCACTGAGTGGCCACCAACTTGCTGAGGAATCCGACTGCATTGACCTAAACCGGAGAACGTCCAACCGTGATACGGACATTCCAGCAAATCATCTGGAGTAAGGCGACCTTCAGATAAGGGAGCCAGCCAATGGGGGCATTGATCAGCAAAGACCCTCCAAGCTTCTGGTGATTGATCCCACCAAATGACCAAATCTTGTTCTAACAGCGTGAACGTTGACAATTGTGATGGTTCTAAATCATTCACATAGGCAATGGGATGCCAAGTTTCTTGCCATGTGAATTGTGAGAGATCTTCTCCACCCGGCAATAGCCATTGCCCATGGGATTGTTCAGCCGTTGAGGATAGTTCAACTTCATGAGCAGAGTGGTGAGGCTGATTATGAATAGTACTCATGAACAAACTCCGAAAAAGAGCAGCAAGATATTAGATAAATTCAACTGCATAAACGCTCGATTTCACCAAATCTAACCTCAAACAGAAGGTCGTCCAAGGAGATATTGGAAAACATAGTTCTACATCAAAGGGATGTTATTGAAAACTAGGTCAACAGTTTTATCGGTTAACGGTGATATAGTCTTACCCCTTGGCATCTATAGGCAATCGGGACTCATTCCATGAGCCCAAAGCCCTATCTGCCTCTACCAAAGACATGCCGTTGGCTAGATTTCTCAAAAAAGCCTCAACATGTCTGTGACCAATTGCCTCGCCTGTCATATCTGGTGTACGGGCAGTGAACTCGAAGAATTTGACCAATGCATAGGCATTGTAGTTAAAAGGACGAAGAGCTAATGCCCATAAGGTTAAGATCCAAATAGGGATAGATTTGATGTGAGGTTCTTGACCAAGAATTTTAAAGACTAATTCGGCCATTTGTTGATTGCTAAACTTCTCACATCCTCCAACTGGCCGAACTGTGTTTCTCAGTAATGGCTCCTTAATCACCCTAGCCACTTCTTCACCAAAATCGAGCGCACTCAAGGGGTTATAAATACTAGAACCATCTCCGAATAGACGAATTACACCCTTCTTTTTCGCTGCGTCTAGGAACTCTTGTGCATCATTAAAGAATCCAGTGGGAGCAAAGATGTTGTAATCCATCCCTGAGTGCATGATCGTTTGAGCGACCTGATCTCTCGCTTTTGCCAGAGGCGATAGACGTGCCATTTCAGATGCATGTAACACGGAAACAAAGATGAAATGTTTGACACCTGAAGCCTTAGCCGCCTCAAAAATATTCAGGTTGGCTTGATAGTCCACGTCCCAAAAAGTGGGGTGACGGTTGAATGAATGAATGCCGATGGATGAGAAAACAACGTCTATATCCTCACAAAGACCTTTCAACGTGTCTGGTTGAGTAGCATGGCCCATGAAAATGTCGTCGCACCAATTGGTATTCCTCAGGCGGTTTTTATCACGACATAAGGTACGGACCCAAAAACCTTGTCCATGTAAAACCTCTAACACACCACCACCAATATATCCTGTGGCTCCTGCTACCAATACTTTTTTCCGTTTTTTACTCATACTTGATCTCCCGCAATAATTTTGCTGTTTAACTCAAGTAGCTCACTGATCAATCAAGCTCTGGAAATCGCTCAACCAATCGTATTTATCTGTTGGATAGTGAGATATCAGCGTTTTGTTCTATAAAGAGTTGCTGATTTTTCTAGTCGCACTATTCAAAAAAATAACTACCTTAAGTCTAGAAAGATAAATTGAGAATCTTGTGAAACCACAAAAAAGATTTAGTGGTGAATCCCAATTTCAATGGTAGGAATACTACCAAGAGATATAAGCAGGCATGAAATATGGGGGAACAAAGTTTGTATATTGTTGCTGTCATTCAGAGATGTCCAAGTTTTGAGAACCACTTCACTGATACGCCTCACAAATTACTCAAACTCTTCCTCTAATTTCAGGAGGAAGTGAAATCAAATTCATTATTTGTCTGAGGGAGGGTATTGAAACGTTTGTTATTCAAATTCTCAAATGCTATGTCTTTTCCGCTTAAACGATGCAGCTCTGAATGAGTAACAGACAAAATCAACATATTCAGGAGAAACAACTATGCCTATTGAAACAGAGCCTAATCGCACTCGAAAAAATATTGAACCCAAGCGGTTTGGTGGCAGTTTATTCATTCTGTTTACATTATTATTATTTCTAAACCTATTTGTGTTGCGAGGACCACGGTTTCCGATAACTGCCTACAGTGATTTTGTTACTCAAGTAGAGGCGGGTCAGGTTGAACGGGTGGAGGTTCGTTCGGATCGTATTCGATATATCTTGAAAAGTGACCAGTATGGATTTGATGAGGGGACAGAGCCTGCTCCCGTATTCGATACGGTGCCTGTTGGGATTGATTTAGAATTACCCAAATTTCTACGAGAGCATGATGTTCAGTACTTTGCTCCACCTCCAAGCTCCTTAAGCTGGTTGCCGACTCTTTTAGGGTGGGTTGTACCACCGTTAATTTTCTTTGGTATTTGGAGTTGGTTGATCAACCGAAATCAAGGGGCAGGCCCTGCTGCCCTAACGGTGGGTCAAAGCAAGGCCCGTATTTACTCAGAAGGGAGCACAGGTGTAACATTTGATGATGTTGCTGGAGTTGAAGAGGCAAAAACGGAATTGCTAGAGATTGTAGATTTTCTAGCTCATGCCGACAAATACACTCGCTTGGGAGCCAAAATACCCAAAGGTATCTTGTTAGTTGGCCCACCGGGAACAGGTAAAACATTACTCGCTAAAGCAATCGCCGGAGAAGCTAAGGTGCCGTTCTTCAGTATTTCAGGATCGGAGTTTATCGAGCTATTTGTTGGGATAGGTGCAGCTCGGGTTCGCGATTTGTTTGAACAAGCCAAGCAACAAGCTCCTTGTATTGTGTTTATCGATGAATTAGATGCTCTAGGTAAGGCACGGGGAGGACCTGGCGGATTCACGGGAGGAAATGATGAACGGGAACAAACACTGAATCAACTTCTCTCGGAGATGGATGGATTTGATCCTAATGTTGGGGTTCTTCTGCTAGCAGCTACCAACCGTCCAGAGGTACTTGATTCGGCATTGCTACGTCCAGGCCGGTTTGATCGGCAAGTGGTCGTAGATCGCCCTGACAAGATGGGTCGAGAGGCAATTTTGAAGGTTCATATCAGAGGAGTGAAGCTGGCTGAAGATGTTGACTTGACCAAGTTAGCAGCACGGACACCTGGGTTTTCAGGGGCAGATTTGGCTAATTTAGTGAATGAATCAGCCTTGCTAGCAGCTCGCCAGAACCGCGATGCAGTAGTCATGGCTGATTTCAATGAAGCGATTGAACGAGTTGTTGCAGGTTTGGAGAAAAAGTCGCGCGTTCTCAATGATTTAGAGAAAAAGACTGTCGCTTATCACGAAGTGGGGCATGCTATTGTGGGCAGTTTGATGCCAGGTGCAGGGACGGTTGAGAAAATTTCGGTAATTCCCCGTGGCATTGGCGCACTAGGCTATACTCTGCAACTTCCAGAGGAAGACCGCTTCTTGATCACAGCCAGTGAATTGCGAGGCAGGATAGCGACTTTGTTAGGAGGACGTTCAGCTGAAGAGTTAATTTTTGGAGTTGTTTCTACAGGAGCCAGTGATGATATCCAGAAAGCAACCGATTTAGCTGAACGGTATGTCACCCTCTACGGTATGAGTGATGAACTTGGTCCTATTGCGTATGAAAAGGCACAACAACAGTTTCTAGAAGGAATGCCTAATCCGCGCCGTACCGTTGGTCCCCATGTTGTTGAAGCAATTGATCAAGCGGTAAAGGAAGTGGTTGATGGGGCTCACCATATGGCATTGAGTATTCTATCCATTAATCAAGATATGCTCCAATTAACTGCGAGTCATCTTTTAGAGAAAGAGTTTTTAGAAAGGCAAGAATTGCATTCGCTGCTAAGTCAACCTCAGTTTCCACCTGAAATGGATGAATGGCTACGGACGGGTAAGTTTCCTCAAGGAAAAGAGCTGATCCAAACTTCCTTAAATTCACATCAGCCAATCGGAATTAATTAAGTCATAGGGAAATCTATCAAATCCATGCCATAGAGGAGAACAATAGCTTTGCAGTTTTGCAGCCTTTGTCTCCATAACTATACTGCTGAATGAGTCTCCCTTTTTGTACTCTTGCATAAGGAGCACGTCTGTGAGAATCTTGATTATCTATTTTTCCTTTTCAGGTAATAATCGGCGACTTGCTGAGTATCTAGTCAAAGAAATTCAGTGCGATATCTGCCCCATTATTGAAAAAAAGAGGCGGACAATGGTAACGATCATTTTAGACATGATGTTCAAAAGATATCCAAAAATTGAGGCTATTGAAGCCCCGATCGCAAATTACGATCACACCATCTTGGTTGCGCCAATCTGGGATTCTAAGGTAGCTAATCCCTTGAAAACATTGATCAGGAGTGAGAAGAATTCTTTGAATAATTATTCTTTCATATCATTCTGTGGTTTCGACCGCCCTGGACAAAAAGAAAGAATTACTAATCAACTTACAGATCTCACTGGATATCCACCAAAAGCTGTCTCTGAATTAAAAGTTTGCGAACTCTTTCCATCAGAGTATAGAGAGGAAGTCAATACTATTTCCCGCTATCATATCACTAGTAAAGATCTCTCTAAGTTTGAAGATGAAATTTATGATTTTCTCCACCTCATATAAAGAATAAAATATTAAATATTCACTCAATATAGTAGACTATTTATTTTCTTTAGATGTAGTCCATAGCTTCGGATGGGAGTGGAGGAGAAGCTCGTAAGAACAATCATCTGTGTCTTCACCTAGTACAAATCTATTGAAACTTTGGTAAGTAACTCTCTGTAATTATTGAGGATAAATATATTCTTAATGATTACCAACACACTGAATAGAATGCAATGTCATTAGACCTCTTGCATTCTATTCAGCTAACGACATAGCAGTGGCCTAAAAATCTAAGTCATATTGCAGCATCAACTGAGTTACTAACACATCAAGAAACGAATATTCCAAGAGGTCTATTATTCCAACGATAAATGGCTAATTCATTAAGTTGATCATGTGATCATGTTGAAATCATAGAACGAAGCTGTTCTGCCGATGAATTGGTGGAGGGCTGTACTGCTAATTGATTCGGTGTGCGTACAACCATGACTGAACATAGGGCATGATGAACAACATAGTTGCTAATACTACCTAACACTAATTCTTTTACCCCAGAATGACCTCGACTTCCCATTAAAATTAAATCAGCGTTCCATTCCTTAGCAAAATCGCAGATCTCTTGTCGAGGATTACCAAATTTTTTGTGTGATCTCAGTAGTAATTCCAACTAACTTTGCTTGCTCAGCCAGTATTACTAATCGATGTAACTCTTTTTTCTTTATACTTTTTTCCATTCTTGTTGAAAACGATTCAACGGTATGTCAGAAAAAGCTGGATAGAGATAGGTTCCAGGAAAAACAGGATGTGCTTGATAGCCTTCTCCTTCGATGGATAGGACATGTAGTAGCATAAGTCGAGCATGGCAATATTCTGCTATTTCCATTGCAACTTCAAAAGATTGAATAGCATTTATTGAGTGATCCATGGCGACCAAAATCTTCTTAATCATATTAGCCTCCAGACGCATAGCAGATGGGTTGTATTGAAAATCACCCTGCTAAATCAAATGCAATACACTAATAAGGCTTATCCAGAGATACCTTTGTGACTAAATAAAAATCACTAAGTGATTAAATTTTATTCATCGCATTCTTAATGTAAAGGATGATCAACTCATTCTTACTATAGCCAAACAGGATGAGTAACTTGTGAAGGAATACTTACAACCTTAAATCTAAAAGATAAAAAACTTGAAAGAAATAAAGTCTTCCTAGTCGCAAGAAATCCTATTATTTTAATCAATGGATCAGTCCTATGTAGCTTTATTAGGAGTGAATCTAGACCATGACATTAAATATATTATTCAAATTTAGTAAAGGATTTATATCTAGACTGAAATGAGTATTAATTACTTTACTTAATTGCACTCACATTATTCACAGATAGATTTTTTTAAATTAAAACTATAGAGAGCTATTCAAATCACCTAGTCTTAATCTACTCAATTTTAATTTTTTTAGAGGTAATTATGTTGCAATCTACTTCACATTTCTTGAACTCTGTAGATTTCTGGGTAAAAAATTTCTATTCTTATCCTTGAAATTTTAATTTATAGATGGGCTATCTATAATTTGGAAGATAAATATTTCTCTAAATAATGATTGATAATTTGATTTAGAGTAACTAGTTTTTCAGACATAAGTTGCTTGTTTGTCATGAAAATCGATTAATTTCCGTGTCAGGATTGCAATTGGTGTTTCAATGAACGCACAGGTGCCCCAATGGCTTGCTTTCGCACTTCTAGTTCAGTGGTGAGCTGTGCCATCAATGCCCGCACCGGAAGAATGGGAGTTCGTGCTGTAGGTGGGACTTTCGGTAAATCTCACACCACCATTATGCGTTGAGAAAAACGTCTAGCAGATCAAGCACAGACCGGGTCACGCCCCGCGTCAGCAGGCCCTAATGTGACGGTAGGAGGGGATGAAGTATACACTCGTGTAGGCAAAAATCTTCCCCCCACCAGTCAGTTCCAGGGCTGGAACATCCACGTCCTTGAACGCGAAAGCCGCTATTGGTTGACAGTACAAGCTGGCCTCAAGGATGCACAACTTTTTGCAAATGGCGTTTACTCGGCTAGAGAGTGGGTGAAAGCCTGTGATGGGATTCGATGGTTTACTGTTCGCGTAGCGTGCCGAAGGCTTAGGTGAAAGGCGCTATGGAAATGAGCTTTGGAAACTTGCCAGTGTCTATCTCAAAGCAGAAGAGTATCACCCTGACTATGGGCATCGCAAGGTTTGGCGA
Organism: Acaryochloris sp. 'Moss Beach'; assembly: GCF_021497025.1. Lineage (NCBI taxonomy): Bacteria > Bacillati > Cyanobacteriota > Cyanophyceae > Acaryochloridales > Acaryochloridaceae > Acaryochloris > Acaryochloris sp. 'Moss Beach'. The sequence goes on along the minus strand of NZ_CP071719.1, from coordinate 3,079 downwards.
GAAGGATTAGAAGTCGCGATGAAAGTTAAAGGATCTCAGGGGAATCGTCGAGTGGAGTGGGTGAAAGCAGAGCATCCCTTTACCACTATCAGTCCAGGGTCTGAGATCCATGCCAATCACAACGAGGCTCACAATGCTGCCTTGAGGAGACGATGTAGTGCTTATCGGAGGCGGCAGAATCTATACGCAAAGAAGCAGTCAGGGTTACAGAGAGAGCTAGACGTACAACGCCTGATTCAAAACTGGGTTAGACTCCATTGGGGACTCAGTAAGCAGACCACACCAGCAATGGAGATGGGATTTTGTTCTCGTCCGTTGAGCACACTAGAACTCCTCACTAATAAAGAGTTTAAGTGTGTGCCCTATTGATAGGCGACAATTGCATAGACCGAATACATGACCGCCTGACAATTACGTAGACCTCTCTAGAAATCAGGATCTCATTCTCAAAACACAAGAGATCTCAAATCAGTTCAGAGAGCATCTATACCTTTTCACTTTTTTATAACTCCATACAGGAAAGACACTAGGGTTTGTACACCTAAGACGATTAGGGACCTCTAGTGCCAGCTCCTATTAAACCTCAACAGGTACAGCTTTATATGAAAACAAAACAATCCGGCTCTTCCCAAGACACTGCAGCTGCCAAAGCAGGGATCTCAACCCGCACTGCCCGTCGTATTGATAGTGGCACCCATCGTCCCCAACGAGGCCGCCCTCATGACTGGAAAACCCGTGAAGATCCGCTGGATGGATTATGGGAATTAGAACTTGAGCCGATGTTAGAGCGTGAGCCTCGATTAGAAGCGACTACTCTATTTGAGACCTTACAAGAGGACCATCCTGGGCAATATGATGACAAGATCAGAACCGTGCAACGCCGAACCGCTAAATGGAAGGCAGCTCATGGCAAGCCCAAAGAAGTGATGTTCAAAATTCAACATCATCCTGGAGAGATGGGACAGTCAGACTTCACCCAGCTCAAAGGTTTCAGTGTGACGGTTCAGGGTGAAACCTTTCACCATATCTTGTATCACTATCGACTGAGTTATAGCGGCTGGCAGTACGTGCAGGTGATTCAAGGCGGAGAGAGTTTTATCGGCTTATCTCAAGGACTACAAAATGCCTTATCTGCCTGTGGTGGTGTGCCTAAGACCCACCGTACCGATAGTCTGAGTGCCGCCTATCGCAATACCGGCGGTCGTAACCCCCCAGCTGACTCAGTTGTATTCCACTCTGTGTGACCATTACCGGATGGAGCCGACCCGCAACAATCTGGGCGTCTCTCATGAGAATGGCGGCATCGAGAGCCTCCCATGGCTATTTCAAGCGGCGATTATGCCAGGCCCTGTATCGTCGAGGCAGCTTTGACTTCGAATCCGTAGCTGAGTATCAACAGTTCATCGAGCAAGTCATCGCTAAGCTGAATGCCAAGTGTCAAAAGAAGTTTGCACTGGAGCTCCCCCACATTACAACCTTTGCCCAAATATCGCACCCCTGATTATGAAATCCGCAGCGCTAAAGTCAGCTGCAACAGCACGATTGCCGTCCGCTGTGTCCTGTACACAGTCCCCTCTCGCTTAATTGGTCATCGGTTGAAACTGCACCTATACCATGACCGCCTTGTCGGTTTCTTAGGCACCACTCCCGTAGTGGAATTGGCGCGGGTCCATGTCCATGGCTCTGGGAAGAAGAGACGGGCTCGTAGTATCGATTACAAGCATGTGGCAGAAAGTCTCAGGAGAAAGCCCCATGCGTTTCTCTACTGCCAATGGCAAGCAGACTTACTGCCCAATCTTCAATGGCATCAGCTATGGGAATCCCTCAAAGCTGACTTTGAGCGGGACCAGGCTGCCCGTTTGATGACAGAAGCCCTCTACATTGCTGCAACTCAGGATCAAGAATCCCAGGTAGCTGACTATCTACAAACCCAACTGGAACAGTCCACCCTGACCTTGAGTAGATTAAAACAAGCCTTTGAGTTCAAGCTCTCGACTGAGCAATATCCTGACATCATTTCACAACAGCACGCTCTCTCCGACTATGACCAACTCCTCCAATGCAGCACCGGACAATCCATACGACAATTTGATGATGACGCTCAAGCAGCTCCGGTTAAGACATTTCCTCGACGAGTGGCAGAGCATCGAGCATCAAGCGACTCAGGAGAATTGGTCCTACGCCCAGTTTCTATTGGCTTTAGCCCAAGGGGAAGCCAGCCGTCGAGAACAGAATCGGATCTCCCGCGCGCTAACCGAAGCGCAGCTGCCCTACGGCAAGTCCTGGACCAATTTTGAGTTTGACCATATTCCCAGTCTCAATCCAGCAGCCATCATGGAGTTTTCCCAAACAACTCACTGGCTAGAGTCGGGCAGTAATATTTTGATATTTGGGCCAAGCGGAACAGGGAAAACACATGTCAGCTCTGCATTAGGGACTTCTATTGTTGAGTTGGGGAAACGGGTGAAGTTTGTCACGGCCACAGCGTTGGTGCAACAGCTGGAACTGGCAAAACTCCAACTGGAATTGCAGAGCCTGTTGTCTAAGCTCGACCGGTACGATCTGCTCATCATTGATGACCTCGGCTATATTCAAAAGTCTGATGTTGAAACCTCGGTCCTATTCGAACTGATTGCTCATCGCTATGAGCGAAAGAGCCTACTCATCACGGCTAATCAGCCTTTCAGCCAATGGGATAAGATCTTCCCCAACTCGATGATGACAGTGGCTGCTATTGATCGCTTAATTCACCATGCCACCATTTTCGAGATGCAGGCTGAGAGTTTTCGAAAACAAGCAGCTGCTAAAAACGCGGCCAATTCTCCAAAGACTTCTAGCTAATCCCAAGCGAGAATAAACCTCCTTTACCCCACCATCAATAGAGATGCTTACTCGAAAGCATCTCTATTGATGGTGGTTTTATTGATAATTGTCATTTGCTCTCTGTCGCGATGGTCTCCGACCGGCCTTCGGCCATCACCGAGGCAGAAGATCATCGATCTCAAGTACAAGTGACAAAGCTTCAAATCAAATCTCTAATAGCAGGAGGAAAATCAAAATACTTTCGGACTATGTAATT